>JACPBJ010000216.1 GCA_016180375.1 Nitrososphaerota archaeon
CGCGAGGGATAGAAATCCAAAGGATTTTCGATACCGACAGGTTCCAATGCTTGAAGGGCAAGTGTGGACCAGTCGAAGGCTCTGGAGATTACAACGCCGGCAGTTGCTATCGAAGCGATTTTTACAAATTCACGTCTGCTCAGCTTGGCCAATGCTGTCTTATTGTTGTCAGCATGACTTCGGATATAGTTACACCCTAAAATGTTAGGGTGCATCAAGTTGACCTATTGTCGGCATAAAAGTCCTTATCAGATACGATAATCAGCGTACAATAATAATAGGAAGGATGTAGACCTAACTTAGCGGCATGATCGAAGGGAAGATTCTAATCAAACCACCCCGATGTTGGATAAGAAAGTTGACTACCAAGTATCCCGATATAAGATGCAGAATTATGAGTATGAAAATCCCACAACGATCCAACCGCATCCATGAATTGTTTGTAATAGACGGTCCTCCGAGTAGTGTTGATAGCATCGCTAAGGATATCGAGGATGACACCAGCGTCAAAGATGTTGATATCTCAAAGTCTAATTCAGGAAGGGTAGTGGGTTCCCTCAATTGCATGTGTGGAATAGGAAAAACCATAACATCTTCGAAGTCTTTTGCAATTACAGCAGCAGGTAGGGCTGACGGTGCAGTTGAACTTACCGTTCTTGGGAATAATAAAGCCATGAAAGATCTACTCAACAGCTTGGATAAAGAAGGGGCTAGTGTTGAGATAGCAGGATGGACATCACGTAACGGTTCAAGTCTCTTAAGCGTCAGGCAGGAATTAGTAGTTAAGGTTGCCTTAGAGTGTGGATACTTCGACTTCCCAAAGAAGACCAAGTTACGCGAGCTTGCGAGGAATCTAGGCGTAGCGCCGGCTTCGCTAGTTGAAAGCCTCAGATCAGCAGAAAAGAAAATCTTGAGCGAATACGTAAGCGCCCATCTAAATTGTTCACCAGTGCAAGGCAGACACGAGAGCCGCTAGAGCTCTTACCGACTGTTATTTGGAATAGACGCGATCCCCATACAATTTAAGTTTTGTAGCTTTGTGATAATTCTTTCCCAATGATGTCTGCCAGCATATTAGCCCCATCTTTTCCTACTGGGACAAAGTTCTCAATCTTGGGACTCAATTCGGGCCTCCAAGTTGTCAGCGTCGTGACGACCGTTTTTCCCTTAAGGCCACGCAAGAACCTAAAGAGTGTTTTTTCATCATTCGCCACAACGATCTTGAGAATGTTTTCGTTTTCTAGAATCATAGAGCTGTAACCTTCTATGAACAATATGTCCACCCCATTGTTAGCCATCTTTCGAATATCTTCAAGTTCCAGCATCCCAGTCGTCCCACCTTTTAGTATCATGGTCTCTCTACTTGAAATTCCAACAACTACGTCAGCTCCTGCATCACGAAGGCGTCTTGTGTCCTTTCCCCCTAGGTCAAAAATCTCATGTGAGGAATGCTTTACGGCGCCGATCTTGAAACCTCGCGCTACGAGCGCTCTGGTCAGCTTCTCGATTATGGTTGTTTTCCCCGAACCACTGACTCCTAATACCCCTATGAAAAATGTCATATCTAAGTTAACACCGGCTCACGCTGGTTCATGCAGTGGAACGCCAAGGTCTCTCCAGCTTTGACATCGGAGTTTTCAGGGACTAGTGTATAGCTGTTCGCAGCTACCAAGTTGGAAAGAAGGTTTGTTTCGAACCCAAAGGGTCGAGCTGTAATGTCGCCATCTCGATATTCTATCCTGGCAAAAAGAAAACGCGCCATCCCCGGTTTGGTTTTGATATCCTCAGTAAGTTTTGCGGATATTGGGCCAGCCTCGTGATGTCCGGGGAAGCCCATCCTGTGTTGCATGATCGGAAGTGCGACCATAAAGAAACCAGCAGTAGCAGTCACTATATGTCCCGCTAGCATCACTACAGGTTTATGTTCTACGATAGATAACCCTGTAACTTTTCCTGGGGAGACCCGAATGCCGTGGAATAATGTTCTGGTTTGAGGAAGATTTGCTATGACGTGGGGCACGATATCCTTCTTGCCGACAGAGCATCCACCCATCGTGATCACCATGTCACACTTATTCAGCCCTTCAACCAGTTTCACTGCTATCTTACTCCCATCATCAGGACAAACTCCGAGATTTTTTGTTTCCACTCCAAGATACTGTAGGAATCCTAACATTACATAGGCGTGGTCGTTGGGTATATGCCCGTCGGAAATCTCCTTGGCTTCAACTAGCTCACTGCCGACCGATAATACCCCTACCAACGGTTTTGCTACGACCTTTACGGATCTTTGTCCAATTGAGATAAGCGCACCAACATCTTGTGTTCCCTCTAGCAAAAGGAGAAAAGATCTGGATGCCATCTTCCGCTCTCTTGACTTGCTCGAATTTTATTACGCAATCTGCGCCATGAGGAATACGAGCGCCACAAGCTACATACATCGTTTGATGGGGTTCGATCGATCGAGCCTTCCGATCGTCCGGGTAGACCTCATCGACTATCCGATAATTCTTTGGAGCATCGAATTTAGCCGACTCTGCGGTGACTGAAGAGATTGCATACCCGTCTATCGCAGCTATGTCGTACTCGGGAATATTTCGTGTGACAGTGACATCTTCTGCCAGCACCCGAGAATAAGCAGTATCTGAAGAGATTACCTCATGTCTTGGTCGATCTAACTTCAAATCTGCAATTATTGTTTTGACCTGATCGTAAGATACAAGTTTTAGTGCACTACCCTGGAAAACCTCCACAGGATTAGCCATAATATCATCCCATCGGTGCATATGTGCCTGTAAGTAGTCTGTTCAGCTCCTCCAACTCCTTTTTCGTATTGACATTGATGTATGTTCTAAGATCTGGGTCGAATTTCATGAGTTCCTCTGAATTCAAGAATATGACATCTCTCAGGCGCTCAATCATTTTCTTACACTTTGTGTCCCCCCGTCTTAGAGCCTCTTTACAAGAAGAGTATGTAACCGAAGCTTTGTAAACAGCGTTTAAAGGCTGTACTCTACCATCTCTCGTAACACTGATCGCGGCGTCGTGTCCTTCGGCTCGTCTGAAGAGATGATGTAGCAGACTTGGCTCTAAGAGGGGAGTGTCACAGGGATGAACAGACACGTAGTCTGCCGATAAGAATTCTATGCCTGCCAGCATACCAACCAATGGAGATCTTAGGTTGACAGAATCACTTATGATGGACACGTGTGGCGGAACAGCCATGCGATATTGATCAGGATCCTCTTGGAATCCAATGGCCACTACAATACTATCCACGACTTCCTCAACTCGCTCAATTACATGCGTCAGCATCTTCTTATCCATCAGTGTCATTAGTGCTTTGTTTTCACCCATCCTTGAGCTTTTACCTCCTGCAAGCACTATCGCACCCTTCATTCCGAAGCCCCTTCCGACAAATTCCAAGCAAAAAGTACAGTATATCGGATCCAAATTGCAGGCAGACTTTGAAAGAAGCCTTGCATGATTGGATCGCAATGCGAAACAGGATAAATCATGCAATAAGGTTTTGACCTAACATGTTTGGGAAGGCGTGTCGATTCCCTCAATGAACCCACTCGTGACTACCATCAAGATAAATCTCTTTCTTGAATAGGGCTGGTTCTGTCTTATACCGTTCGACTGATGCTTTCATTGCCGAAAAAACGTTCTTCCTTTTTGCACCACCTACCACAACTAGAACTATGGGTTCACCCGCTTGAAACTCCCCAATTAGATGATGAATGGATACAAATTGAACGCCGAACTCCTTTTTGACTTCGTCACAGATTTTCACGATAGCGTAATTTGCATGCTTCTCGTAAGACTCCATTTCAAGTTTGGCGACTTCTTTCCCTCCTCTCCCCTCGCGACGGGCAACCCCTATGAAGACTAATAACGCCCCCATCTCTCCAGACAGATTTGATTTTAGTATGTCGCTTAGTGCATCTAAGAGATTTACCTTACCTTTTCCATAAATACCCGGCTTTAGCATGGGAGATCTGACGAACCCCTACTTTCCGTACGATATAATAAATTGGTTCTGATCACTCTTCATGTCATTCCGGTATCTGCTTCTTATACCCCCTACCTGCCTAGGATAGGGACCTTCGAGAAACACTAAATAAAAATTGAAGGGGGAGCTTGCCTAGGTTTTATGCTACGTTTCCGAATTCGGCTTCCCTTAGGCCTAGATCCTTCTGAAGGTTCCTTATCCTATTCGAGTACTCTTTCGATAGTCCTGTTTTTTTGTTTCTTATTATCTGATTATTTTTTCTGAAAA
>JACPBJ010000217.1 GCA_016180375.1 Nitrososphaerota archaeon
TTATCATCATTTACAAAAGAGGCGCTGATTTACACGCCTGCCCAACTGCAGGTAAAGCCATACGTGCAGCAAGACGCCGAAATCGTGTTTGATGCAAGAGGTGCCACACATGGCTGACGCGGTGTTTCTGGCCCTGTCAGTTTTGACAATCGGCTCTGCAATTGCAGCACTTGAGGTGCGCTCCCTGATTTATGGCTCCATATCGCTGATGGGAACACTTGGGGGAATAGCGGGATACTTTTTGCTGCTTGACTCGCCGTTTGTCGCAATGTTCCAAATCGCAGTGTACATTGGTTCCATTGCGGTTTTGATTTTATTCACAGTCATGCTTGTCAGGCGCCAGCTGATCTTCATCAAAGTTGAAGACAAGAGAAGAAGGTATGCTGGAATCGGGCTTATGCTGATAATGATGGTATCACTTGGAGCAATAATCTTAAGCTCCGGAATTAAGACGATTCAAACAGACGCACCGCCAGTTGACTTTAGAACGATCGGCCAAGACTTTCTAATGTATTACTGGCCTGCTCTGATACTGATGGCATTGATTCTGGCAGCATCTGTAATTGGCGCACTAACACTTGCAAGAAGGGAGGACATAGAAGATGACTTACGAACTAGTTGACTTTGTAATCGTATCAATTGCATTGCTTGCAATCGGTATCTACGGCGTGGCGGTAAAGCGAAACGCAATCCGCATGCTCTTTGCAATTGAAATCATAATAAACGCAGCAAACCTGAACTTGGTTGCATTTGCGCGATACATTCCAAACAGCCAGGGACAGACGTTTGCATTATTCTCAATTGCCATTGCCGCAGCAGAGGTGGCAGTCGGGCTTGCGCTGATCATAGTAGCTATACTGCACAGTCCTTGTGATTACTGTGGCACTGAGCGGAAACTATGAGGAGCATTACACCTGGACTAAGCTTTTCGGAGAATTCGGATTCAAGCTAGATGGCCTTGCAATTCCGTTTGCAGTAATAATCTACGTGCTAAGCACAATCCTTGCACTATATTCAAAACCATACATGATACACAAGTTCAAAGAGTTCTTTGAGGAACAAGCACATGGTCACTCACATGAATCTGGTTCTGCTCATTCCCACGAGTCAGGATCCGGTCAGTCCACCGCACTAGTGGAATCATCTGCCGTGAAAAGCTATGTGAACCATCAATCCGGCCTGTATTTTGCACTGTATCTGGTGTTTGCAATGGGAATGCTTGGAACAGTCCTTGCAACAAACCTGATAGAATTTTACATATTTTTTGAGGTAATGCTGATCCCCGGTTTCTTTCTAGTCGCATTCTGGGGAGACGGACCGAGAAGAAGAATCTCACTAATGTTCCTCTTCTGGACCCATGCAGGTGCAGTGGTGCTACTCTTAGGATTTTTGACAATCGGACTAAACGTTGGAAGCTTTGACTTTGCGGCAATCCAGGAATCAAAGATTCCGTCAAACGTCGTAATGCTTGCTGCAATTGCAATAGTGATTGGACTTGGAGTAAAGCTTGCCGCATTTATCTTCCACATCTGGCTGCCGTACGTCCACGGCGCGGCGCCGACACCAATCAGTGCACTCTTGTCTCCTGCGATGATCGGAATTGGAGCATACGGAATATTTCGACTAATCATTGAATTTCTGCCAAACCAATACGCCGAGATGGCGCTCTGGCTCCACATATGGGGTCTTGCCACCATGATTTACGGCGGAGCGATGGCCCTCATGCAAGACGACATGAAGCGGCTGCTGGCATACTCGAGTGTGTCGCAGATGGGATACATTTTGTTTGGAATCGGTTCTTACTCTACTTTGGGACTTGCGGGTGCAGAAATGATGTACGTGACACACGGACTGGGCAAAGCTCTCCTCTTCATGACTGCAGGAGTGCTGATAGTCCAAGTGGGTTCAAGAAGCCTAAGCAAGCTTGGCGGGCTGGCAGGAAAGATGCCAATCACTGCAGTGTGCGGTGTTATAGGCGCACTTACAATCATCGGCGTTCCGCCAACTAGCGGATTCATGGGCGAGTGGACCTTGTTCTACGGGGCACTTGAAACTGCAATAAAAGATCATGCTGCAACCGGCTCTGTTCTAAGAATGGTGACATTTGGACTTGGACTTGTAGCTACCGTACTCACAATGTCCTACATGCTCTGGATGCTAAAACGCGTGTTCTTTGGAAAACTTCCTGAAAACCTTTCCAACGTAAAAGAGGCAAGCTGGTACATGACTGCCCCAATGATGGTACTTGCAGGATTTACCATAGTTGTAGGCCTATACCCTGACATTTTCTTTAACGACATAATTCCATATATGAAGGGAGTTTTGGGTGCATAACATGGAACTCATACCTGGACTTCCATTTGACTCTGGAATACACGCATGGGCAATATGG
This sequence comes from Nitrososphaerota archaeon, assembly GCA_016180375.1. Lineage (GTDB taxonomy): Archaea > Thermoproteota > Nitrososphaeria > Nitrososphaerales > UBA57 > JACPBJ01. Next base: position 2,393 of record JACPBJ010000217.1, read on the forward strand.
ATACTGCCGTTTGTTGCAGCGCTGATACTGCCTGCTGTGGGCAAGGCCTCCAAGAGGGCAACTGGCTGGGTGGCAATAGCGTTTGCACTAGCTAGCGCGATTTGCGCAGCAACACTTCTTCCAGGCGCACTGGAATCTAGCGAGGTGCATGACCAGGTAAACTGGATTTCATCAATCGGCATCAAGGCAGGAGTCTTGGCTGATCCGCTTGCAGTAATAATGGCAAACGTTGTCGGCTGGATCGCATTTTTGATTATAGTGTATAGCACTGGCTACATGAAAGGAGACAAGGACATTGTCAGATTCTGGTTCTGGATGATGTTCTTTATCGGATCAATGCAAATCATCGTACTTTCAGACAACCTGCTCATGATGTTCTTTGGATGGGAGGGAGTGGGCCTTGCCTCATACGCGCTCATCGGATTCTGGTATCGTGACAAGGCCAAAGACCATGTCGGTGTTCCGGGAAGGAAGGTACTTGGATTGCTGGACTATTATTCCCCAACGCACGCAGGAATGAAGG
>JACPBJ010000203.1 GCA_016180375.1 Nitrososphaerota archaeon
TCTGGAAGCGTTGAATTCCCTAAGCTTGAAGCGGCCCTTTTAGCGTTGAAAGAGCGAGTCATATCATCTTTATAGCCCGTATCACCATAATGATGATTAGTTGAGCACCTCAGTCCAGGATGCTTTCAAGGACTTCAACATACCTGCCGAACTTTGTCTCGCGTGTAAAGCTGTAAGAAGGCTCTGTGGAAGGCCGCAATGCCCGATTCTGGTTAAAGCGGAAGCGATTTACAAGGTTAAACCTCTAATATCGTCAACACTATTCTCCGGCTCCTCGCCTCCGGGAGTTTTCGTGGGAAAACTTGGCTATCCAAAAGTTTCCATAGGCCCCCTCGTTCCTCCAATTACAGGTTCTACTGAGATATTCGACCTGCCAGAGGGATGGCTTGGGAAATCATTCGATGACATAGTGGGCTACAGGTACAAACTGATCAGAGGGAGGAGCAAGGTTGACATAAACGAGGCAAAGAATCCTGGAAAATTGCTGTCCACGCTTCAAGAGCTTGCCATGTCTCCTAAACACATAGATGCTGAATTAGTCTTAGAGCGCAGGCCAGATGAGCGACTAATTCTCAGCGACGAGTCTCAGCCATTTGGACCCTCTGCACCGCTAAAACAGTTCAAGCCTTCATCAATAAGCACCGACAAGAGAGTCGAAAGGGCCTACTATGACAAGGATCTTACAGCATCAGAAGCAGTCTTTGCACTCTTTAAGGATGGAGTGGAAGTTTCTCGCCTTCAGAAGGCGTTCAGCCTCGGCATGTTCGGATCGAAGGACAAGAGGAAAATTGTTCCTACACGCTGGAGCATAACCGCAGTAGACAGCAATGTTTCCCTGCAACTAATCGAGCGAATAAAACATCATGAGACAATAAGCAAGTTCAGGGTATTCTATTTTGCAAACCTAGACAACAGGTTTGCCATAATTCTAGCGCCAGAGCTATGGCGCTATGAGATGCAGGAGGCATGGTTTCCAAATACCACCTGGAATGTCAACGAGCAGGAGCCTGCAATCGAGGGCGACTTCGAAACATACTTTGGAAGGACGACGTATGCAAAGATTCACGGCAGCTACTACGCAGCAAGGCTGGCAATAGCAGAGCGTTTGAACTCCATAAGAAGACAAGCATCAGCCCTTGTTTTGAGGGAGATTCACCCAGGCTACATTTTACCTATAGGGGTATGGAACATAAGGGAGACTGTCCGAGCAGCACTCGCAAAAAAGCCATCACAGCACGAAACTTTCAAGCAGGCGTTTGTAGCAGCGCTTTCAAACCTTACAATAAGAGAGAAAGACTGGAAGAAGAAGAGCCATATGCTGAAAGAATGGTCGATGCAGAGCAGGTTGAAGGACTACATCTAGCCCGCTTTCAATAAGCCAAGAAACTCTTTCATCTTTTGCGTCATGAAGCTCCTGTGATTCGGATCTGAGAGATCTAGCCGATACTCATTAATGATTTTAACTTCCGTATCCTGCCATTCTGCCCAGCATACATAGCATACACTGCTGCGGATTGTATCCCCAAGTTTCCCGCCATATAGAACATCGCTCGCCTGTTCCCTCTCGTTTCCGCAACGTATGCACTCGATTTTGGCCATGTCTGTTGCCGCCCTCGGAAAGCCTTTTCTCTTACAAATATAGATGACTACGCCGAGCTTAACAAAAGACGTATATTCGTGGGTTTATTGCCGGTAATGGCATCCCAAGTGGCAACCCAAAGCCTTTGGGAGGGTGGACATACAATGAGCGAAGCGATAAAGATCGAAAACATGGTCTTCACAGACCTGAACAAGTTTAGCGAGGAAGCTGCCAAGAGAGACCTTGGTGTGGACGTTGGAGCATTACTGTCATTCCCAGGTAATTATGTGAAGCAACTGCCCAGAGGCTTGGTTATGAAGATAAGCGATTATGATGATGACCCTCATAAGATACTGATATTCTTTGATACATGCATATTGATCTATACGTGCAAGCCAGTATCTCGATTCGAACTAGAGGTATACGAAGATGTAATCCACAAACCGCGTGGACTCACTACAGTTCTTACACTCTTGATCCTAAGCCAATCAGTAGAAACATTCAACAGAAGAAGGGAAAAGATGATGGAACTGTTTAGATCTCTCGAACAGAGCTTTGATGAGAAGACTCACAGAGAGCTGACATACCAATATGAGGCATATTACGATAAGTTAGAAGGGTTATCGGAAATTCTGCTTAAACTGGAAGAGAGGAGCATACCTCAGGTCGAGACAAACTACGTCACATTTGAGCAGCTTAGCGACGTAGTAAAGAAACTCACTACATTGACGGTCATACTGATGGTGCCAAATATCATTGCGGGCCACTTTGGAATGAACTTCCGGTTCATGCCTGAGCTGGAAATTCCTTGGGCGTACCCTGCAGTAGTTTTAGTGCAGCTTGTCATCTCGGTAGCAACGTTACTGGTATTTCGCAAGAAAGGCTGGATATAGTCCAACGAGAGCTACAACTTATCTACTCTTACAAATGAGTTTGCGGTGACATGGTACAAATTACAAGCAGACCTATCAAGGAGTTCGTCGTTTACCGTTACATCAAATTCCGCAGTGCGGGTGAGCTTGCAAGAAGGGCCGTGATTGAGGGAAGCCCGATGCAGCCTGCCCATCTGAAGTGGATTAATGGGATAGTCTACAGAACGATATACCCTGCCGCATCTCTGATGTCTGAAACTTTGGCAAAGGAGTTCCTTGACGGGAAGATCTGGGTAGAGGTGGAATTCGCTGACATGCCACAGTTCAAGGGCACGGTAAACTCTGCAGAGGAGAACGTGTTGTTACCCATAGTGGACAACTCCATCGACAGGGACGAATATACGCTGATCGAATGGCTGAAGAAACAGCCTCCTCCATCTTAGCTTCTGTTAACTGATCAGTGGTCTTCTTGCAATAATCGCGCACACCTGCGACGTCCTTACTGCGGTCAACAAATTCACCATACTTCTTTCCGCCCTCCTGCTCGTTTTCTTTTTGTTCAACCAATTTCTTTGCATCCTCCAGTGTCAAAGCATGGAGAACCTGATCCCTAACCATCCACCTTGCATCGGGAAATTCGTCGAAGAATCTTTCAATAACATCGTTTACAATATTTAGCTCCATCTCTTCCTTACGCATGTCCAGCATCAACTTTACCAACTCATCCATACTCTTAATAGTCGGGTACCTCTTCATCAAGACAGATAAGCCGAGCCTTGCCTCGGGAGAGAT
>JACPBJ010000125.1 GCA_016180375.1 Nitrososphaerota archaeon
CCCATGCGTTTGTGGGTTACCACTTGTAAATTTCTATTCCACTCGGTGTAAATGCTACGTTATGGTACTTCCTGCTGTGATCTGTCCCTCTCAGCTTCCTTACGATAAACCTTGTCTTAAGTTCCATATTCTCTGTGATATAGCTTTCGAGTTGGAAGAGACCGTCGGCGACGAATTCTTCCACCCCCGCACCAAGGCCGCTTGAGCCTTGGGGTGCGCTGACCGTCATGAGTGTTGTAATACCTTCCCTTTTTAGCGTCTTGTATACCAGGTGCATCAGGAAGCTATAGTCGAATTTCTCTGCAGCACCACTCAGGAAGGCTGTGAGTGAATCGACGACCAGCCTCTTACCCTTAATCTCATCCAAGGCGCCTAGCAGAGTTTCGATATTCGCTCCCATGCCTCCTCCTTCAAGGGCCTCTAGGTCGATGAGCTTTACGTTGCCATCCCTCTCCAAACTTCCTAAGTCCATCCCAAACTGCATCATATTTCTCTTTAGGCTGGCGATATCCTCCTCGAAGGTAGCGAAGACAGTTTTCTCACCGTAAAGTTTGGCTGCGTTATAAGCAAACTGGCATGAGAAGATAGTTTTGCCTGTACCTATCCCGCCTACAAGAAGCACAAAGTCCCCTTGCTGTAGCCCCCCCTGTATCAGAGGGTCGAGTCCAGGGACACCTGTCTTGGTACGCACTCTAGTCTCTAGAACGCTCAACGATTTGTCAGCACGCTTAATAGCGATACCTTATTTTAATACCTTATTTGCCGTTTTACATAACTCTTCGGGTCTATTTTTGCGAAAGGGCAATGGAGGATGGCAGGAATGAACCATGAATCTATACCTTGAATCCACAAAAAGATTATAGTAATTAATCGTAGCGGTGCGTGTAAGACATGCTCGGGTTAGACAAGATACAGAGAAGTCGGCTAGATCACCTGCTAGTAGAGACAATTAAGCAGGTTGGCGTATCCAACTATTCTCTAATAGCCCGTTTAACAGGATTAAATGCTGAAACGGTAAGGTACAAGGTGAATAGGCAGCTCAACAGGATGGGCTTGAGCGTCCACGTCAACATCGACTTCGAGGGACTAGGATTCAAGAGGGGCATTTTTCTTGTAAAGGCTTCTGCTAACCCAGGGAGATCGTGGATTGACCATGCCAGCTATTTGACATTCGTAGGTAAGATCATGGGTTTGGACCGCTACATCTGCACCTATGCAGTACCCTACCGGTTAAAGAAGAAGTACCTTGACTCATTTGATTCACTGAAACAGTCAGGTTTGGTAGAGGAGTTCGTGTCACTCGACGTCTCTTGGGTGAGGTATCCTTCCTTCAGGTCCGAGTTCTACGATTATGATAAGAGGTGCTGGCTTGTGGATTGGAACCGTGTAGATATGACTCTACGTGAGGTAGGCGCATCCTCTGGACTCGTAGATAGAGATGCCACGGTAGACTACATAGATCTGAGAATATTGAGGGCTATGCAGGAGGATCCAACGTGCAGTATTGCCAAGACAGCAAAAGAGATGAATGCGAATCCGCGCACCGTTAGATACCATTATTCAGAGCATGTCTTGAAGGGTCACTACGTATTGGGCCATAGTGTAAGATGGGCGAGACCGACGCCAGAGGGCAAACAGGCGGATCTCATGCAGCTCGTCTTTTCCTTTAGGGATCTAAAACAGGAAGAAATGAACCTAGCACGGAAAGTTTTCAATAAGATCCCGTTCACTTGGCTTGAAGTGGGAACCGAAGATAACCGATACTTTGCCTTCCTCGATATCTCATTAACGAACTTCCACGAAACTGTGAGGTTTGTGGAGAGGAATACTGAGCCCATACGGGACAGGCTTGAAATGACGACGTTGGACCCACCAAAGACATATTCCATTAACATCCCCGATGAAATGTTTGACAGGGAGAGGGGTTGGGGGTTGATGCCTACTCAGCGGAGTGTAGCCGAGGTGTCAAAGGTAGATGGTAATTGATGAGAGGTTTGCACTTTGCATACAAAGAAATCGTGCTCGGGGGTCATTTGCTGGCATTAGGAACGGCGAGCATAGCCTCCTCTTCGGCGATCCTAATGGGTCAGTCACCAGCCATCGACCTACTCTTGATGGCATATCTCTTCTCTTATGGGGCATACACCATCAACAGGAGTGCTGAGATGGATCTTGACATTCTCTCCAACCGTGGAAGGACAGAATATCTTCAAAGTAGGAGAAAGTACTTTCCCGCCATAACGGCTGCTTACTTCACATCAGGATATATGCTGGCAGCCTTGAGAAATCTCACCTTCTTTCTAGCTCTGATGGTACCATTACTCCTCAGCTTGGTATACAGCATCGGTTCAAAATGGCTAGTGCCATTGATAGGTGTGAAGAAACTAAAGGAAAAGCTGCTAGTAAAAAACGTGGCTATTTCCTTTGGCTGGTCACTTATACCCGTGTTGGTAGGATTGTACTATCAACAGCTGACCTTGATACTCTTTGCTTTTGCACCCTTTATCTTCCTCAGACTCATGGTTAACACAATCTTTTTCGACATCAGGGATGTTGATGGAGACGGCAAGGCAGGGATTAGAACACTGCCAACGGTCTATGGAGCCAAGAGATCTTTCGCTATCATAACTTTGGCGGATGTCCTTTCTGCATTTTACATAATCCTACTGATTGCATGGAGATTGATGCCTAGCTTCATGGCCTTCGCGCTTCTATTCCCGCTATACTCAACTCTGTACCGATGGTTGGCAAAGAGGCCTGACTCTAATATCAACGTACTATGCGACACTATAGCCGATGGTGAATACCTTCTTTGGGGACCCTTGATATATCTTGGCAGAACTATCTTCTAGATTGAATAAGACGATTGGAAAATCCAAGCTAGAGCTTGAAGATGCTACCGCGGAGTATAGGTCGATTGTTGAGAGAGTTCTTCGTGACGTGTCTGAGGGGGGCTCTGAACTTTCGATAGCTGCTTCAGAAGCGCTCTTGGCAGGAGGCAAAAGAATAAGACCCATAATAGCTCTCCTTACGTGCGAAGCTGTTTGTGGTAGTTATCAAAGGGCCATTCCGGTTGCTGTAGCCTACGAACTTGCCCACACCGCATCTTTAGTTCAAGACGACATAATTGATGATTCGTCATTAAGACGAAAGAAGCCCACAATCCATAAGAAGTATGGGATGATTAGAGCGATACTGGTCTCAGACCATCTCATTTTTGATATCTTTTCAGAGCTCGCAAAGTACGATCGTGTGAAGATATCAAAGAGGAGGCTGGCACAGCTCTTACTGTATTTAGCGAATTCTGCAAAGATGGCGACCAGGGGTGAATTCTTAGAAGCGGGTTTGGCAACGAAGAGCGAGGTAACTGAAAAGGAATATTTGGAAATCGTTGGGCTAAAGACTGCAGCGTTGTTTGCTGCTCCTGCAGCATCAGGCGCCATTGCTGGGGGCGGCAGTAAAAGGGTTGTTGACTCGATGTATCAATTCGGATACTACCTCGGGATGTGCTTCCAAGTTATGGATGACATGCTTGATATTGTGGGAAATAAGCGTGATATCGGAAAACCGATTTTAAAGGATCTTCAAAACAACACTTGCAATATAGCGGTTGTCCATGCGCTATCGAAGGCTGACCTTTACCAAAGAAACATGATCCACTCGATGCTGTGGAGAAGATGGTTCGCACCATCGGATGTGAGGAAGATTGTTTCGACTCTGAAGGAATTGGGATCGCTTGACTATGCGACAACGCTAGCGAACAGATATAGCTCCATGAGCAAAGAGATGTTACGTATTTTACCAGCTTCCGGCGCGAGGGAGAGACTTGAGAGGCTGACTCATGCACTGGAAGCTAGGCGCGAATGAAGATGTTGCAGCTCACAAAGCTTTTAGGTTAAGTTGCCCCAGTGGATGTGAATTAAGATTTGGCCACAAGCGGTTCGAAACAACCACCTAGAATAGAACCAGGCGTAAGGGGTCTTGATAGCCTAATTGAAGGTGGTTTTATCATAGGGGATGTTCACATATTGGCCGGGGGTCCGGGAACAGGAAAAACCATCTTTTCCTCTCATTTTGCCTACAACGCCATTTCTAAACTCGGCAAAAGGGCAGTTTATGCTACGTTTGAGGAATCTGCGGAATACTTTAAGAGGAATGCAAAACAATTTGGGATGGATTTTTCACCATACGAGAAATCTGGGAAAATTAGAATTTTGGACCTGGATACGCTCAGAGGTAAGGGGCTTGAATCAAACATTTCTCTACTCCTAGCAGCCTTAGAAGAGATAGAGGGTGAGATACTTGTCATAGACTCCCTGACCGCCCTCCTGATGGCTTGCGAAACCTCTTTCGAGCTGAGAAGCTTCATGAAGACCTTGTATCGGTCGGTAAAGAATAACGGCACAACCGCGCTTATGACGGTCAGCACAACTTCGGAGGGTAAGCTTGGGCCTGAGACCTTCTTGGTTGATTCCGTCATGCTTTTAGAAAATTGGATGGATAAATTCGAGTTCAAAACTAGGTTCATCGTACTTAAGATGAGGGGAACCGATCATAGCAGAAAATATCACTCTGTCATCTTAAGCCCCGAGGGGTTGAGTATTTCCAAGTACTAGGTTCATCGCATGGTCTCTCCGTATGCCCCGCTGATAACACCCGCTATACACGCCCTAACAATAGCAATTACGGTAATTTCGGCATATCATATTTATCGCCAGCGGAGTACTGCGTACAACTACGTAAAGAATCTCCTGGTTATCGTTTATTTTGTATTCATGTCGGTGGTCGTATCGGAATTTGTCAGAGTTAACTACGATGTAATATTCGGTGGTCCTCCAACTGCAGAATTTATGAGACTCTATACGGAGGGTGGCGTAACATTCATCCTTTTGGACGTGTTACTATTGACTATCGCATCCGCGGCTATTTACTTCCGTCCTTCGGGCTCCTTCATTGACATCTTCGGAGACATCGTGAAGCACACTTGGCATAGGATAGCATTCTTCGGATTTGCTTCCTATATTGTTCTAGCAGCCCTAATACTCATCCTTTTCCGTCCCTACAGCATAATCGCTCTAGACAACCTCTGGGGAGTTCGAATATACTCTACTTCTTTCTCCTACCCGTACCTTGTGGTTCTCCTGATCGTGCTCATCTTTTTTCTAGCCTACCCCTCTATTCTCCTGATAGCTGCTGCTCGCAAAGCTCCAGAACAGGCTATTAGAAGAGCCTTGATTATTCTCCCTATCTGCTGGACTTTAATTGGACTGGATCTCATGATATTCAATGGTTATCTATGGACAGCAGGGATTGATGCTAATGATGCTGGCTACTTGGTGGCAGCAACGGTATTTTCCATAACTGCTATAGTTTTCCGTAGAGCATCTGTGTTGGCGGGCTTCTTCAATGTGACACCTGCAGTTCTGGAGGTAAGGGTTGAATATCCCTTTTCCAAGCGTATAGGCGTGGGAAAGACTTTCCTTACAAAAAGGAACATTCTGCTTGAAGTTGATCCATCCACCGACTATGAAAAGGTGGTAAAAGACTTTGCAGTGGAGGTTTTGTCAAATAGATATGTGCTCTTCGCTTTTACTTCTAAAGGGAGTCCGATTTACAAGGCGTTGTCAGATGTTCAGGGGGTCATAGGTATAACGAGGTTTTTCGTAATGACGGACAGGGTATCTTACCCTAGACCGGCGGAAGGTCAGGTATACGAGGTCTTGGTTCCTCAGCATGATCAGCCTGTCTTGTTGGATGTATTGGACAAAACCCTCAAAGGAAACCCTGAAAGTAATATTGCAGTTGTGTTTGATAGTGTCTCAGATTTGATTATATCACTGGGGCTGGAGAAGGCTTACGGGTTCCTGAAGCATGCGAATGAGATAATGAGTGACCCAAGAATTACTTCACTCTTCCTGTTGAGCCGGGCAGCCCATGATGATAAGACCATGAATTTGGTAAGAACCCTATTTGCGGATCACTTGTCATATGATTCTTCAGGATTGAAGGTTACGAAAAAAGCATAATTTGCCGTTATCCAAAATCGTCTAGCCTTCTGTCCATGGAATAGGTCTAAGATTGCTATATAGAGGTACTGGTCATATCAAAACAAAATGATTCGCAGATCTAGACTTGAAGTCTTCTTGGACATAATGAAGGTGGCTGCGGGTGGTAAGACCAGGCGCACTCACATAATGTACAGAGCCAATTTAGCGTGGACCGTTCTTAAGGAGGCGCTTCAGACATTGGAGGAGCGGGGTATTCTGAAGAGCGAAAGCAAAGGTCGAGAGATTTACATCTCCCTCACCGTGCAAGGATTCGAGGCGCTTGGGAGGTTCTATGAAATCGAAAGGGTCTTCGGAGCTCCTCTGGAAGCACCTACACGAGAGACAGTTGTTAGCAGTACAATCCTTTAGCTCGGCTCAAACAGTCTGTGGCACTTATTCTGTTACTCCTCCTGAATCTGCTCAGCAATACAATCAGTTAGCGGGGCTTAAGCCGTCTGTGGCTTACCCTCGCTCTGCAATGGTTGTGGAATTTCCCCATCTCTATCTGTTCTCACTTGTGCTGTCTTCAAAAGTCCCGGCTCAGGATATGGGATCTTTAAGGACCCGCAAAGTAGGTATATAATCGCATAGACCTTCTGGTAGATTTGCATCAGTATGGGAGGAACATCACTTCCATCTTTTGCGGTCGTTAATTTTAGAATCTCTTCACTCTCACCCCTAGCTATGGCTGTACCGGTAAGAGAGATTTTCGCCACTGCCGGTTGTGTATTTAATTCGATTTCGAACTTAAGGGCCAGCGATCCAGGATTCCTTTCAGTCTCCGACAACGACGCGTGGAGACTAAAAATTACCTTAGAGTCCTCCTTGGACTCATGTGAAAGCCTCATGCCCTCAACGCTTTTTACCAAGATTTCGAATTCGGGCATGCTCTCCTCCTAGTCGGGACACAACGGTTGAGTGGAACGTGCCTAATTTAAAGGGTGTTCGGAGTGCAACTCTATATCTGTAATCCATAACTGTTAATTGGTCAATAAGCACGAAAGCCACTACAGGGTACCAGGACCTTGGGGAACGATATCCGTGTAAAAGCTGACGGTGCAGGAGCGAGACTAACGGTCAAACTTTCGGTCACGCCTAAAGTAGGGGTAGAGTCACTAAAAGCAAAGTACGGAGTAACTAAGTACGACCTTGGTTTGGGGTATGCCCTTCCTGAATCACTTAAGGCGCTCGTGCCACGGAATGCACCGGAATATGTTGAATCAGGTAATCAATACGTAGAAAGGATTATGCGCGCCCTCTACTTCTTCAAACAGTGTTCGCTCATAGGCCCCAGCGGCACAGGTAAAACCCACATCGTGTACCTCGTCTCGGAAATATCTGGGCTTCCCCTCTGGGAGGTTAACTGCGGGCTTCAGACCTCCGTCTATGATCTCTTTGGTCGGTTTGTTGGCTTGGGCAAAGAGAACTGGATTGATGGGCAGATAGTCTCATGGTGTAGGTATGGCGGAATTCTGTATCTTGATGAGGCCAACATGATGAAGCAGGACGTAGCTACTAGACTAAACCCCCTTCTCGATACGAGAGGCCATCTGGTTTTGACCGAAAAGGATAACGAGATCATCCCAAGGCATCAAAACGGTTACGTGATCATAAGTATGAACCCATACTCTGCAGAGTTCGCTGGGACCAAGCCGCTTAACGCAGCCTTTAGGAGAAGGATGAGCGTTTGGATAGATTTTGATTACCTGAGCGTAGGTTCGAGGTTGTCACAGGACGAGGTGGAGCTTATCAGCAAGAGGGCCAAGATACCCCTTGAAACAGGTGAGAAACTGGTGAGGGTTGCCGCTGAGCTTAGAAAGCTCTATAAAAACGGCGACCTTCCGTATGCCCCATCTGTAGGTGACCTAGTCAACTGGGCTGTATTAGTAGCAGATGGCCTTAGCCCCTCAGCAGCAGCCGAAGAGACCCTAGTCTCTGTGACTTCTGATGACCCAGAAGTTCAGAACAGCGTGAGAAGGATTTTGCAGATGATTCTTGGGACCCATGATACGGCAGTGAAAAAATGAAGCTTCTCGATTACGCTTGGAATACTGCTACTAGCGTATCCCAGAGGGACCACAATAGCCTCAGGCTAATCTTGGATGAAGAGCTTTCATACCCACTTCTCTCCCGTGATACAAGGGGATATGTAATCAGGCTTCCTGTCCCTCGCCGTGTTAAAGGCGGTTTCTACATGCTTCACGGGTTATATTTTGATGAGGATGAAACCTCTTGGACAAGCTTGTGGAGGCTATTCAAAGCTTCACTATACCATACCAGCCTCCATGCTGCGTACTCTGATTTTCAGAGCTACTCGGCTTGGGCTAAGGAGAAGGACCTGACAGCGTCAACATTCACTGTCGCCCTTATCGAGGATGTCAAGATAACAATGGAAGCAGCGAGAAGATGGCAGGGTCTTCTAAGCGATATAGCCTATGCAAATTACATTTCGTCTCTTAGGATAACTAACCCCGATGACATCGGTAATAGGCCCTTACGTTTTGCCACGAAACTATTGACAAAGGTTTTCGGCGTATGTCGGGAAGCCAAAGATACATCGGAGGAAGATTTCATTGTAAATAATCTGGCAAAGGGAGTTACATCCCTAGTAAGAGAGAGTATTAACAATAAGCAACAGCAGAGCTCTCTATTGCTTGAAGCTGCACAGGGTGTTTATACATCTCTTTCCAAGCAGGGAATTCTCAGGGAAATTCCCTCTCTCCCGTATACAGAGGCCCACGGCAAATGTAGCGTGTTTGACAGCAGACTGGTGGAACAGGACGGGGAATCCGACAACCTGATACAATCAGCTTGTCATGCTTTGGGTCTAGAAGGAACTACACATATTCTTGAGCCGGCTGCTGTGACTGTAGGGGAGGCCGATGAGTTTCGCCGCGAAACTAGGACAACCGAGCAGAGTCTGAACGCCTTGAGGGAACGGTACAACGGGCTCATAGCACCCACGAAGTTGGATTCGGTAGAAATTCCCAAGGGAGATTACGGGATGTTCCTGAGGGTACGGGCAGCGATGTCAGGACCCATAAGAAGCATCAGGGATCGTCTTAGACAGATCCGAAATGTATCCGATGAGACTCCTGGACATGAAAGTGGGCAGGTTGATACTCAGGCGGCTATTCAGGTTATAGCATCAGAAAGCGTAAGGAGTGATATCTTTCAGAGGGAAGAATTCGTGCACAAAGATGAAGCGTGGGCTATATTAATCGATTCAAGCAAGAGCATATCAACTTTCGCGCATGAAGTTAAAGGTATAGCCACATGCCTGGCAGAAGTGGCAAAGGACCTCATACCGTCACGAAATCGATGGGGCCTCTTTGGTTTCAACAATTCGTTGCAAATCATCAAGGACTTTCAGGAACCCTACTCCATAGAGTGCAAGGCCCGAATAGGCGGTCTAACCCAGCAATACTCGACGTTACTTCCTGATGCTATGCTCGCATGTTATAAGGCCCTATCGGCTATCCCGGTTGACAATAGAATACTGATGGTCGTATCGGATGGCTACCCAACGGGGTACGCCAATATAGAGAAGACCCTGGTCTCAACCGTGGAAAAGATATCAAAATCAGGTGTTTTGCTCATGGGCGTCGGTGCCGACAACCCTGCAATACGGGACTACTTTACTGTGAGCTGCGTACTTGAGAATCCCTATCAAATGATGAAATTCTTCGCCAAATCCTATCTTGAATTATCCTCGATGTTCTAGACGACCTGAAAGTCTGCTGAAAAACTGAACTCTTGGGGCCTCGTATGTTGGGTATCTATGATTAACCTGTCTGGAACGCCTTCCTTTAGATATAGAGTGTAGGAAGCTCTGTCTGGAACACCAAGGTTTTCGATACCTTCAAGGGACTTCAACGATTCTGTTGTTCGTGATAATTTGAGCTTGACCTCCTCGAAGGCAGCAAGAAGAACTTCTGTAATTCCACCGCTCGGATCGCTCGTGTTGACCAGCATTGGCCCCATTTCAGCCCATCCCTTCGACGTAGCCTTGCCTTTCCCCTTCTGATTTTTGCGAATATCTTTCTCCTTCGGAGCCTCTGCTCCTTGCTGTTGTGGATTGCGGATGACGTCGCCTAACCACTCTCCATATTTATCGGCTTCTCGTTGATAATAATCTAATAAATCCTTGATGTAACTCCTTAGCCCCTCTTTGGAGTAAAAAACCTTCAGGCCAAAAGCCAGCTGTACCTCGCGTATCATCGAGGTGAGCCTCACTACTCGCTCGCAATAGAGCTTCTGACTACGTCTAATTCCCCTATCTCTTGCTTTGCTGGCTTAAGCACCGTCTTAGTTTTCTTGAGCTCCTTCATTATCCTTTCCAGGAGGCCAACCCTATCTGAAAGGGCCCCTCTCCTCTCTGAAATCTGCCGTCTAAGCTTTGGAGAGCAGTCTTGGATGACAGCGAGAACATTCAGGGGAGGGAACTCGAGAAGCAGCTTGGACTTCACATTCTCTTTTCCACCGATCATCACAACAACGGCCTCAGACAACAAGTACGCTTCCTTGACATCAACGATGGGATACCCAATTGCCTCGGGACTTACCGGGATTGCCGCCCCAACCTCCGAGAGGAGGAGTTTCAATGTATCCACAAGATTTTCTATATGGCTACGCTCCATTTGTTCCAATTCAGAAATCTGAGCGAATTCAGCATGAAGCTCTTTCAGCTCCTCTACAATATTTGCCTTAGGAAGGTTAGGCTTTTCGTCTGTCATATCCTGTTTGGTTCCCGTCGCGTAGCGTTATTAGCCTTATGAATTCGTACTCTAGTTTCGGGATATGGTTATCTCGATTTAGGTATCGTAGAAGCACATATCAGACATATAATTCATTGCACCATCTGGTCGACTTATTGAAGCTGCGGTTGCCCACCAAACCTTTCGGGCATTTCGACCTTCCTCAGGTTATTAGAAGACCTGCGCAAGAGAATAAGGCAGCTCGCTTGATTTTCAAAGAATTTTTTTGTGTGAGATGATTTAGGCTTGCACCTCCTTAGGATCTGAAGCAATTAGAAATCGAATTTGATGATGAGAGGCTCTATTCCCAAGAATATTTCCCAAACTCCCTAGGCTTCGGTGAGTCTAAG
>JACPBJ010000204.1 GCA_016180375.1 Nitrososphaerota archaeon
AAAATCCTAGGCAGGCAGAGTCTGAAGCCCCTTCAATAATTCGGCTATAGTCAAACTGTCTGCATAATCTCATTCTTGAGTTGTTCTTTGATTAGAGGTTAGTTATCAAAGTACGCTATCTGTAAGGCCAATTGCGAAAGGGTTTTCGAAATAGGTTTGTCCATATTCAATCTGTATAACTGAGCTCTACCTACCCTTCTTGTCATCTTGACAAGCTCATACTTTTCCAGAAGTGGAAATACTCTAAACAGGGTCTTCCAACCGATCCCAGAGTATCTTGCAATATCTGCCTTTGAATAGTCCAACCTGCGATTAAGTGTCAAGAAGTCAAGAACCTTTATTATTGCTGATTCTCCGAGAAGTTTCTGCAAGGTTGGAGGATTCGTTTCGTCTATTTCGGTCATATTTGGTAGTAGTGGTAGTAGTGGTTATTTATATATTTCCATAAAGACATGATTATATGTCAAAAATGAAACTTTTATATAAAGCATGGCAACGACATTATGCAATTGGACGATCTAAAGCTTACAATTCTTGAAAAGCTCTACAGAGCAGGAATCATTGGGGAAAGGCACACTACTATTGAAAGCGCGGTAAGAGGCTTACCAAGACATTTGAAAGGAGATGCGATGAAGGCTGTGAAGGATTTGATCAAGGAGGGTCTCATTGTTCCAAAACCTACTAGCTATGGTATGCAGATTTCTCTTAATCCAAACAAGGTTAAGCAAATTAGAGCGCTGATAGGCGATTTTTCAAACTGAGTTAGAAGCCCCAGGCGAGAATTGAACTCGCGGCCTGCTGCTTACGAGACTCGGCTAATATCAGCCGCTCTGACCAGGCTGAGCTACTGGGGCACGGTCTTAAGCACCAAATATCCTCGGCTTTTATCTTTACAGGCCTTTAGCTCCAACACATTGAAGGACGTTATAACGATTGTAGAGGGAACGCAGTGATATAGAAGAGCAAGCTCAGAGTTTAGGGGCCACTTTACTGGCAACTGCCTTGTCAGACATTCCAAGCCTTCCGATCTCCTCCAAGAATTCATGCTCTTCTCTGATGACTACAAGAGCAATATCCATGAACCTGCTCTTAACGACGGAACGCTCGGATTTCATGCCCCTTCAACCATTGTTTAACTTCATCCTTTGTATAAAACGCTTCCCTTATTCCCTGTAGAACTTTAGCATCGTGAATGACTCTTGCCTTTTCACCATTGAGCCTCAAGAATGCCATAGAAGCAGCGAACGCTGTCCTCCTATTCCCGCTATCAAATGGATGACCTTGCACTAGCATGATAAGAAGCATAGCAGCTTTATCATAGAGATCCCCCGGATCATCTATCGCTGCTTTGAGAGCCTGCTCAATGGCTCCCCTCCTGATAACTCTATGAGTATCGGCCTTTCTGACCTTTATTGCCCTGAGGATCTCCTTGTTTAACTCTTTGATGTCTTCTTCCGTAGGATAGTCTATCATCGAAATACAACCAAGCAATGCAATTGCTCCTTTATGGTATAAAATGATTAGAGATGACTTGTCGATGCCGTCCTTGAGTGGCTAGTTCTCAGTTAGAGAAGTCATTTCTTAAGGCGCTTGGGTTGAGGAAAGGATGATTTATTCCGTCCAGAAAAGGAATAAATTAATTAACATGGCACTTCAATCTTCCCTGCTGGTGCATTGCGAGTGAAAGGCGATCTACTTTACTTTACGTCGGAGCGAACGCTCCCTCTCTAGCGTCGAAACCAAAATCTCCACAAACTCGCAGCGAATTGGTGATTTCTAAATGACAGACATCTTAGTGATAAAACTCGGTGGCTCCGTGCTCCGCGACGAAGTTTCCCTCAGAAAAGCTGCAGGAGTGGTAAAAGAAGTCGTGCAGAAAGGCTTCAGACCAGCCATAGTCGTTTCTGCTCTCAAAGGAATGACGGACAACATAATCGCCGCGACCAAGAAAACAAACCCAGACGCATCGGCTCAAGAAATGGACGAAGCCATGTCCATGGGGGAGAGGACTACTGCTCGTTTGTTCGCCTCTGCTCTCGTTGCTGAAGGTCTTGAGCCCGTAGTCGTCGATCCTGATAGTGAGTACTGGCCAATAGTCACCGACGACCGGTTTACGGATGCCAATCCTTTGGTCGAGGAGACAAAAGGGAACGTGCAGCAGAAGATCAAGCCTCTGCTGGAAGAAGGGAAGGTTCCAGTCATGTGCGGGTTCATCGGAAGGACTGACGATGGGAGAATCACTAGGCGCTAAAGAGGTAATTCTGATCAAAGATGTTGACACAGTATTTTCAAGCGATCCTGACATGGTGGAGGAGCCAGTTCCAATAGGCACTCTCGACTCTGAAGAAGCGTTTGCTCTTTCGCTGGGAGGCGCAAAGTTCCTTCATGCTAAAGCCTTGCAGTACAAGGCTGAGGGTGTAAGGATTAGAATTGCGAGCATGGAGCATAGCCTATTCTCTGGAACGGTCATAGACGGAGGCTCTTTGGATTTGATGGTCGAGCTTTCGGGCGAGCGAATTTCGATGATAGCCATTGTAGGGCTGAAATTGAGCGACTCAGCGGCTCTAGGGAAAATACTAGATGCCGTGAGGACCAATGGCGCGAACCTGATTTCGTTGGGGCTAGATCCGAGGTCGCTTGTCCTCCATGTTAGCGGGGGAAAAGACCTAGAGAACAAGATTCATTCAGTAGCAGTTAAGGGAGGGATTGCTAAAGCTGTGAGCGTGTTTGAAGACCTTTCAATGATAACAGTCAAAGGAAGTGCGATGGAGACCAGCCCCGGAATGATACAAAGAATTACGCAACCTTTAGCTCGTGCAGGGATAAACGTGTATGCTCTAGTAACGATAAGCTCATCGATCAGGATATTCATCAGAAAGGAACATGCTGATAAAGCAGTCTCCCTACTGCAGGACGCTTTGCTGATTGCGAGCAAGAAAGGAGAATAGATAATGGCATCTGGAAAATCGATTAGAATGCAGAGGATAACATCCTCAGGGAGAATGGTCTGCATCCCCATGGACCATGGGGTTAGCGCGGGGCCTATACAGGGATTGGAGAACCCGGAACAGATCATAAGAAAAATAGAGCAGGGAGGCGCAACTGCAATACTCGCGCAGAAGGGTATCTTCAAGGCTCTCTCCGCTCCAACGAAGATAGGGATGATAGTGCACATAACTGGCAGCACAGAAATTGGTCCTGCACCAAACAGGAAGATGCTCGTTGGCTCCGTTGAAGAGTCCA
>JACPBJ010000205.1 GCA_016180375.1 Nitrososphaerota archaeon
CGACGTCAGACGATGGAAACAACGGACCAAATGCTCTATACTGCCCAAAGCCCGTGATTTCAGTCATCATTGATGTTGCTATTTGCACATGAATAGATATTTCCGCAGCCGGAGAAACTTGATAGCCTGACTGCGGCATAATTCTGATCTTTACGAAGCCTCCTTCAGTCGAAACTGTATGCGAGAAACTGACTGGTCCTGCAATTAGAACATCGGCCACTTTTCCATTGAATTCTTGGGGCAGATTCAATGTCAATGGTGTAAGGCTGATTGAGGATGCCGTAGGGTTGTACACACTAAAGGTTTCATTGAGAAATACTCCTCCAAATTCCCCTACCATGACATTGTTCAGCACCGCTACTTGCAGGCCTGGGGCTTGAGCATTGACGCTGATAATCGGGACCGCCAACACAAAAGAGAGAAGGACGGCCGCTGCGAGCTTTTCTTGCATCAGCGACCTTCAAATTGTTACGGTATTTTATCGTTTATGTAACTATGAAATACAAGGGTCAGTGCTATTAAATAACCCTGAAGGAAATTATGCGAAGAATCGGATGCTTGTGGAGCAAGGCTTGGCAACTGTAAGGTACCCTCAATCATTCGGCAGGATTATCGGCAGGCATGAGGAGCAGATTAACACTGCTGAAATTGAAACCATAGAACAGCTCCTCGATTACCTCTGGGAAACATACGGAGAAGCAGTTGGATTTCTTCTTGATGAGCAGGGCTCTTTGAAATCAACTGCCAGAATCCTGATCAATGATTCGCCTGTAGTAAATGCCCTAGACCAGAGGATAAGGCAACAAGACGTAATTACAATACTTCCTTCTAATCCTAAGGTCTACTTTGAGGCTTATGGTTGCAGCGCAAGCCTTGCTGATGCAGAAATGACGGTTGGCCAGCTTTTAATGGATGGATTTGAACTTGCAAAGAGTCCAGAAGAAGCCGACGTTAACATAATCGTGACATGCACTGTGAAGTCAGCAACCGCTAACCACATGATCTCTAGGATTGGGAGGCTCTCTAGTACCAACCTTCCTCTAGTTGTTGCTGGATGTATGCCAAAGACCGAGATGACTACTATTAAAAAAATCAATCCGCAAGCAAGCATGCTGGGTCCTAATTCGATAGAAAAGAGCGTTGAAGTCGTTAGATCTACAATTGCTGGGAAGAAACTTGTCATCAATAGCGATTCCCAAAGACCGAAACTTCAGCTTCCAAAATTCAGAATTAATCCACTAGTAGAAATTCTGGAGATAGCTAGTGGTTGCTTGAGCGCCTGTTCCTTCTGCCCGAGGTTAAATTCAACGCCGTCTATTATCTGTGAAAGGTTAACTGGAGCCGGCGATGAAGGGCTGCCTGTTTTTTTCAAAAGCTAGAGCTGTCAAAGAAGGCTGCAGAGAAATCTGGCTTACCTCTACTGACAATGGTTGCTATGGTAAGGATATGCGTACAAATCTTGCAGAGCTGATCAACTCGGTTTCGAACATCGAAGGAAACTTTTGGGTTAGAGTGGGAATGATGAACCCGATCCATCTGCGAAGAATTACCAATGCTCTCCTGAAATCGTACTCAAGTTCTAAGATCTTCAAGTTTCTGCACATACCTGTTCAATCGGGTAGCGAAACCATCCTGAAAGCTATGAAGAGAGGTCATACGGTCAAGGACTTCGAAGTATTGGCAAATAATTTCCGCAATGCATTTCCATTTTCTAGCCTATCGACAGACATCATAGTCGGTTATCCTGGTGAAAGCGCAGGGGACTTTGGGGAGAGCTTGTCATTGATAGAGAGGGTTCAACCGGATGTTGTCAATATCTCAAAGTTTGGCGCTAGAGCAGGTACAGAAGCATCAAAGCTAAAGCAATTACCAACTAATGTTGTCAGTACTAGAACTAAGGAGCTAGTCGACCTTGTAAAATCTGCAGGCAGAATTAGAAACGAACGCTGGTTGGGATGGGAAGGCGAAATCGTAGTTGATGAAAAAGGGACAAAGCAGGGAACTTGGGTGGGCAGAAATGCAGCTTACAGGCCTGTTGTTGTTGCGAGCGAACAAAACCTATTTGGAAAGACGGTAGAGGTTCGTGTAAACGACATTACCAATACATACCTCCTTGGAAATATGGTTGGTAGGGTTGCCTAACAGAAGGAGTCAAACTTCTTTTATCCGGAGTTTAAGCTTTTCATTCAACGTAGATTAAAAGCTATACTGCAAAGACTCGTGCGTATGTCTTCTCCCACCTTCTCCAAACCTGTTGAAGATTCTGTAAATGCAAAGGGTATTGTTGCAATCGGCGTTGGAACCGCTGGCTCCGCGATTCTTTCGCAGCTGCAAGACTATGATCTAGATATCAAATCATTCCATTTTGTTAGTTGTGACAAAAATGATCTTGCATTTGCCAAGAGGGGGGAGAAGATGCTCATACCATTACAACTTGGAGGGAAAGTTGCAACAGGATATGTTAGAGGGGCAGCGCTAAAATTCCTCGGCAAAATCGAAGAAATCATCGAGAACTCGGAGATGGTAATTGTTGCAGCGGGTCTCGGCGGTAAAGTTGGTTCATCAATAGCGCCTCTAATAGCAGAGGTTTGCAAGGAGCGCTCAAAAAAGTGTATGGCGATCATAACTATGCCCTTCAAGTTTGAAAATAACAAGCACTTTACGGCTGGGGTTGCACTCAAAAGATTAAGAAAACTTGCAGCAGGGATCATAGTAGTAGACAATCAGGAAATAGCGAATAATGCGCCACAGGCTCCTTTGATAGATGCGTATCATGCAATAAACGCAAAAATCGGATTTGCCTTGAGCAGGCTGTTGGGAGGCGCAGAAGAGCACGGAATTGCAGTTGATATTCACAAACTACTCGGAACCATGGATACAGGCGGCTATTCATTGCTTGAAGTTGCTGATTCGTCTGCACCAAATGGGCTTGAAGATGCAGTCAAGAATGCTCTGAAATCCATATGCAGAACTGCAAATCCAGAGTCCGCGACTAAGGCATTACTGTTCCTCATAGGCAGCGAGAAACTATCTTCTAGCGATCTGCATTCCTCAATAAGCCTAGTAAGTGGAGCTCTGGGCAATGGTTCACCTGAAATTAATTATGGGTTTTCATCCAAGCAAACCTCGACCACAACTGCCATTCTGTTGACCTCTGGTTACCGAAGCACAAAGTTTGACGATTACGACCCGCTTGCAAAGATCTTGGCTGAAAGCGAGGTTGACGATGCTCCAGAAACAAGCCTCGGGCTCGATCTTGGCGATCTTCTAGCTCTTGACTAATTCGATTATCGACTGATGATTTATCTAACCCATTCTTAGCGAAGAACAGGATGACTTTCAGGCAGGTCAGCGGGTCCAGGAGCAGGTTCGAAAATTGGGTCAAAAAGAACATCGCTGATCCAGACCAATATGACAAGATAGACTGGGATGCAGAAATTGGAAGTGATCTGACTTACTCCGAGTCGATTGAGATGGCCATTTACAAATTCCCCACG
>JACPBJ010000185.1 GCA_016180375.1 Nitrososphaerota archaeon
TGCAGAGGTTCCAAGCTAGTCATCGTATCTGTTCCCATCTCTGAAACCTCAAGAGTAATAGAGAAGATTGAACCTTCTCTCGCCAAAGATACAGTTCTGATGGAGATTGCCTCCATAAAGGGAGGCATCATAGGCAGTCTGAGAGAAGTACGCAAAGCAATATTCCCTCTAAGCGTGCATCCGTTGTTCGGGCCAGGAGCCAGCGTAAAAGCTGCAAACCGTTATGCATTGATCCCTGTCAGGGATAAGACGGGAGAGAAGAGGGCTTTCAAGCGGTTCTTCCCCAAATCTGAGTCAATAATCATATCGGCAGAAGAGCACGATGCAGCCATGGCCAAAGTGCTTTCATTGACGCATTTCATGAATGCACTATTCCTCAAAACCCTGTCAGATGGAATATCCGATCTTTCAAAACTATCAGGGACAACTTTCAGGATTCAATTAGCACTGGCGATGGGAATAATGCACGATGAGCCCTCTCAGCTCGCTTCCTTGCAGGTTCAAAATAGCCACTTCAAGGGGGTTCTGGAGGAATTACTCAGGAATGCGAAGGAATGGCAAGAATTGATAACCAAAGGCAAGCAAAAAGAGCTTTCTGCAGAGTATGATAAGATCAAGACAGCAATAGAAAAAGAGAGCTCTTACAGAAGTTCATATGAAAAGATGTATGCTATGTTCCGCTCTCTTCAAAGAGATGAATAATCCTATAGACTAAGACCGAAAGTGTTGGCGAACTCCTCGAACCTTCCGTACGCCTGCAGGAACTCTACTCCCTTGCTGCTGATCTTGTATTTGTAGGACTTTTCTACGATGACTTCCTCCATCAGCCCAGAGTGAACCAATGACGATACTATCTTTAGCAGCCTCCCATAGGAAAGGTTTGCCTTCCTGAGAAGCATGGTAATGCCAACGCCGCCATCATCTTCGTTATAGTCCTTAGCAGTTCGAAGGACATCCGCGATTATCCTTACTTGGGTCCTATAGCTTGGCAAACTCCTGCAACCCCTTGTAGGATGAGAACTCCATCACTGGAGTGTAAAGAACGAATAACCCTGCAACCTTGAGGGCCACTGATACGATGAGCACTACGGAAATGCGAGGATCAAAGATGCTCACCCATCTAACCAGTTCCCCAAACGCAATCAACCCTAACGCCACTCCAATGATGAGGGTCTGTCTCTTCTTGTACACGAAGTAGGACATTATCGTCTCGACGACTCCGTAGAGCAGGAATACGAATGACAGCGACTTCAGCAGAGCAGATGTGGCTGAGAGAGGAGTTACGATTAGAGGGGTCAAAACTGTTCCTTTTGCTGTAGAGCGTGCATTAATTCCGTGAGAGAACGCTAAGAAGAAGTATCCAGCTGTCTCCAAGAATGTCGCAACTCCCAATAGTGTAGATATAGCAATCGCAAGGATAGATATCGAATGTAGAGCAGATAGATCGACTAAACTGCTTACTCCTGTTATACATAATCCTGATCCCAAGAACATAAAAGCGACCATCAGCCTGAGAAGGGTCGGGCTTCCAGTTTCGCTATAACCCTGCTTGGCAATTCTCGCTACGGAAAAGCCGATGAAGGCGCCCACTAGGTTCAATGCGCTTTCACTGACCACGAACGCGAGCTCCCAATCCAAGTTGTCAGCGAGAATTGCGTCAAAAATATAAAAGCCTTCTGCAGTTAAAATCTATGATTCTTGTGTCAAATTTGGTTCTGTTGACTCTCCGCGGCTCAGATTCCCAAGCAATATTAAGAGTAAGCTTGGATAGTATTGTCATTGGCCGGCTATCAATCTGGATTTAGTGGGCTATCAGGAAAAAGATGGGCCGACTAGGAGGCTAGACGACCTACCAATGCGTTAATACTTACTAGTAAAAGACGCATTACCGGCCCGTCCAGAGATTTCTCGGTCCGAACTACAACCTGAATATGGAATGCTTAAGAGTTTTTGGTTAGAATACTTGCTCATCTTACCCTTCACCCCTTCTTGAAAAGCCTGTTAAACTGATTACTAGGGTGCGGGCCAGGGCGGGCTTTATCCATTAGATGGTTTGAGTACGCCTATGGAGGCAGGTTACAGAGCCTCCTCCCCTCCTTTATTTTTCGAGGTAGCGAATATTGCACGTCCGGTGGGATTAATACCACATCTGCTATGTCTCACAACTAATAGGGGTAACTAATAGACTCCGTTTGGCATGAATGGCAGGCCCCATCTAAAATTT
>JACPBJ010000186.1 GCA_016180375.1 Nitrososphaerota archaeon
GATTTTTCCCTAGCAACAAGCGCCTTCCTCGCTTGGTCCATGTCTTTGAGGAAGATGTCGTCCTGCTCGATGTAGAAGGCGAATTTCTTTAGAGGTAGTTTGCGTTCAGAGAGCTCCATCAGAAAGCGATGCTCTAGGAACCTTTCTACGTACTCCTTAGACCTTTCAAGGGCCCCATCAGAAAACATTCGACCACTAATACAGGAAGTCCCTACGCATCTTTGCCCGTATGCCCTTGACGATATAGTAAGTCGGGACTACCAGCAGGATATTGAAAGGTAGCGACCAGCTCAGAAACGCTCCAAAGCTCAAAGCGAGAGGAAGGCTTGGAGCAACGCTAATTCCAAGCAGAGCAGGACTGCCGACAATTCCTATCAATATTGGAATGTCTATGGCTAGGAAAATCGCCGTCTGCAGACATGCCCCAGCGACCATGCCCGGTACTGGAAACCTCTTTCTTAGGATTCCGATCAATCCCGCAGCAGGTATTCTGGCTGCTAGCAACCCAAAAAGGAAGATTGGGGGGTCTCCTCTTGTGCTCATGAGGTATAGCTCAGCAATTCCGGAACCTAATCCCGCAGAAAGCATTCCAATTTTCGGGCCAAAGAGAATTGATACGATGTAGACTCCTAGCAGTCCAGCATTGAACACTGTTAGCGGAGGGATTCTGATTGAGAGGGCAGTTAGTATAGCGACAAGCGCTGACATGACTGCTACTGATGCGACTAACTGCGTCTTTGTAATTTGCACCTTCTGTGCTTGCTGTGACGCCACTTTGTCCAACATAAATTAGTCTGAAATTTTCGGTTATATAAACTGCTTAATAAGTGAGTTAAGATTTTTCTTAAATGCATTTCTGGTGGGTAAATGATAATTTTCATAGGCATGCTAAAAGAGGGGCACTTGCAAACTTGATGGCGAGCCGGGGTAGCAAAGCCCGGTAAAGGTCACCGCTGCGTGCGCCGGCCTCGAGATCCAACAGGCATAAAGGGCTAGTAAGCCGGTGACCCTTGGGGTCTCGTGGGTTCGAATCCCACCCCCGGCGCTTTTTTACTGCAACCTTTTATGATATTTTATGAATTATAATGAACCGCAATTCCTCTATCTAACCACGATCGGTCGTAAGACAGGTAAGCATCGAGAAATAGAAATCTGGTTTGTAGAACATGAAGGTCTGTATTATATTGCATCAGAACTTGGCCATAGGTCGAACTGGGTTCAGAATATCAAACATAACAACGAAGTTTCTTTCCGTGTGGGCAAGAATAAATTCAATGGTACTGCAAGAGTAGTTGATCGCAACGAAGAGCCCGAACTTGCAGCCAAGGTTTCCGCTTTAATGCACGTGAAATATCATTGGGGTGAAGGGCTGATAGTCGAGTTGAAGCCTAGCTCTTGACGAACTTCAGCGAGGCGGAATTTATGCAGAAGCGCTTGTGAGTCGGAGCAGGACCGTCATCAAAAACATGGCCTAGGTGTGCACCGCATTTGTTGCAGAGAACCTCCATCCTGACCATTTCATGGCCGTAGTCTGTTTCTGTTCTGATGTTTTCCTGCTTGAGGGATTCCCAGAAACTTGGCCAGCCTGTTCCCGAATCGTACTTTGTCTTTGAACTGAATAGCTCATTGCCGCAGCAGACGCATTTGTAAACCCCTTCCTCATGGTTGTTCCAATACTTTCCCGCAAACGGAGCCTCTGTGCCCTTTCTCCAGCAGACATCGTACTGCTCTTCGGTAAGCGACTTTTTCCACTCCTCGCCAGTCTTGATTTTTTGTTTGGGCATGAAAATGCTATCGTTATGGTAAAATAAAATCATTTTTCAGAATTAGGTGCCCCTAATCTTACTTTAATAATTCTGAAGCTGCTTGATAAGGAATATTTCAAACTCTATTTGGCCTTGATCGCTGCGTAGCTCTTCTTTACGAAAGGAAGTATCTTCTGAATGTCTTCGGGCTTTCCCAGCGATACCTTGATCCAGCTCTTCGGCACCCTCGCTCCAGTCATTTCGAAAGGTTTTGCATCTGCATGTTTCGCAAGTGCTGCACGGTCAACTTCGGAGAGTTTGGTTATTACGATTCCTTTGGTCACGAGAAAGGCGAAGAACGATCTGCCGTAAAAGAAGCAAGGGGAGCCGAACATCTTTTTTGCAGTTACTCCAGGCCACTTGAGAATTTCGTTTTCCAGCTCCCTGCGAATATTTCCTGTTTGCTCCTCATCATAAT
>JACPBJ010000187.1 GCA_016180375.1 Nitrososphaerota archaeon
TGGGCTTCTCAAATACTAATATTCTGCTCGTCTTTCTTTCTGAATCTCTGTTAATTGGTGTAATAGGAGGAACACTTGGAATATTTGGAGGAATAGGAGCTGGAAGCGTTTTGCTGGCAGCTGTGAGTTTTGGTCCGCCGGGGGCTCCTACTATATCTCCGGTGTTTACTCCACAAGATATGATCTCTGTTTGGTTGCTCTCTGTGGTTCTTAGCGCGGTTGCTGGTCTTTACCCTGCATGGAGAGCTGCAAGGCTTCCTCCAGTAGTTGCGCTCAGGCGCGAATGATTCTCAAAACGCTCCGGAATTCCGGAATGAAATAACAGGATTAGATACATTTTAATTTCCGAATTCAGACGCTTTGGAGAGTTGGAGAAAATAGGCAAAGCAATTCACATGGCGAAGAGTGGCAGGCTCATAATCAAGGCAGACCGCGAGGCAAGAACCGGACAGTTCATTTTTGAAAAATCAGGGCACAAAGTTGCAAAGGTTGCTGAAGTTATTGGACCGGCAAGGTCTCCATATATCTCAGCTTTGCCCATCTCTGATAGAGTCAATAGAGTAGTCGGCAAAGAGGTTTTCATTTTAGGAGATGACAGACGTGATAGGAAAAAGTGGTGACGGCTCTTTACTAAGATGCCCTAACTGCAGAAGACCGTTGATCGGTGATTATGATAAGGGCGAGCTCCTTTGTTCTCATTGTGGGTTAGTTGTGCTTGACCACATTCAAGATTCCTCACCCGAATGGAAAGCGCTGGATCCAGAAGAGAAACTAAAGAGGGTCAGAGTTGGCGCGCCAAGAACATTAGCATTGCATGATTTCGGTTTAACCACGGAAATCAGCCAAGTATCTCGCGACTCTGGCGGCAACTCTTTGGCGCCCTACATGCGGCAAAGCTTGGAAAGCATGAGAAAGTGGCAGAGAAGAATCAGAACCTCAAATTCTCAGGAGCGGGGTTTGTCTGAAGTCCTTTCGAGGATAACTGAATTCTCAGAAGCGTTAAGCCTTCCAAGCAATACAGTAGAGACAGCTGCTCACATTTACAGAACTTCGGTGAAGATGAAGTTTGCCAAGAGCAAATCAATTGCTGGAATGGCAGCTGCTTCCGTATACCTTGCATGCAGACAATGTGGTGTAGGAAGAACATTGAAAGAAATTGCCAAGGCTGCCAATATCGACAAGGGCGCAGTTGCAAAGTACTACCGACTTATTCTAAGGGAGGTGAAGATGGATTACGTTCCCCCTCACCCGGTGCAGAAGTACATTTCCAAACTGGTTAACCTCGCGCACATAGACACAAAGGTGGAAAGGTTAGCTCTGAGCTTAGCTGCGGATATGAAGGATTCCAAATTATCGAGCGGAAAGGCACCTGCAGGCCTTGCAGCTGCTTACATCTACATCTCCGCTGTCATGCAGGGCTACAGACTACCACAAAGAGAAATCGCGGAAGTTGCAGAGGTTACTGAGGTTACCGTTAGGAACAGGTGTCGTGAAATTCTTGACAATTTTACGATAAGGCAGAGGCTTAAAGTGGATAAATCATAAAAGCCTTATCGAATAATCAGGAAAATAAGTGCTGCAACAACAATACGGTACCAACCAAAAGATACCATAGTGTGATTGCTCAAAAAACGCAGAAAAAACTTCACCGACAACCAAGCTGAGATGAAGGACACGACAAAACCAACAGTGAAAATCACTAGATCTGAGCTGCTTAGAAATTGCATGCTCTTGTAAAGGTCGAAAAGCGTTGCGGAGAGCATTAGTGGTACTGCTACTAGGAAGGAGTATTCGGCTGCTGTCTTCCGTTCCATCCCTGCATACATGCCTCCAATTATTGTAGATGCAGAGCGGGAAACTCCGGGCCATAATGAGAATATTTGGAAGATGCCTACGATAAGCGCGTCCTTCCAGTCTAGCAGGTCGATATTCGATTTCTTCACATTGGGCAGGAACCTTTCTGTCACAAGAATTCCTATTCCACCAAGACCCAGCCCAATGCTGACAGCAATTGGGTTGAAGAGACGTTCTATGATGATGTCGTGAGCAAGGAATCCTGCAACTCCTGCTGGGATTGTCGTTAGCAGCAATAGCACCAAGCCTCTGGAACCAGCAAAACCCTCGCTCTTCTTTGGGGAAAGTACGCTTCCTAATCTTCCTCGATAAAGCATTACAACCGCGAGTATAGCTCCCAGCTGGATGAAGATGTCAAAAGT
>JACPBJ010000188.1 GCA_016180375.1 Nitrososphaerota archaeon
AGTTGGGCTATGGAGAGCACCCGGCTGAAGACCGGGCTGTCGTCGGTTCAAATCCGACCCTCGGCATCTTTGAAATTTATCTAGAAAGATGAAGGATGGAAGTCCTCTACAGACTTCCAGTATGTCTTCTGCCCCGCCAAGACCTCCGCGGTCTTATGGCAGGTGCTACCTGCATTATCGCCTTCTTGCCGCAGTTGTGGCAGAGAAGCGAAAAGTCCCTTGCACCCTCATTGAAATACAAATCTCTATGAGACTTGCAGACAATTGCGCCGCATTCCTTACATGGTTGAGCCTTCGAGGCTTTACAGACATAGCAGGTAGTTTTCACCAATCACCATTGCCTTCTGGAATGCGGTCTGGAGTATCCTGACCTATATCCGTATCGGGAGTATCCCTGCCTCTGTCCGCCACCGCCACGGTTTCTCGCGCGATATTCCCTTCCGAGGACTTTTGGCTGCATGTCATATTCGATGAAACCTTGCATCTTTCTGATAGGAATCTTCGTCATGTTTTGGATTCTCACCAAGTCTTCGTATTCTCTTGGAGATACCAATGTTATAGCAACGCCTTCTCTTCCTGCTCTGGCCGTCCTTCCGATTCTGTGGAAGTATGAAAGCGTATCAGGTGGAACTTCGAAGTTTATGACATGGCTCACGCCTGTTATGTCCAAACCTCTTGAAGCAACATCAGTTGCGACAAGAATGTCCGCTTTGCCCTTCCTAAACATCATCATCGTCGTATCTCTTTGCCTCTGCGTCAGGTCGCCATGTATGGGCATCGCCTGATAGCCTGCTTTCTGTAGTTCTGTTGCAAGCACTCCCGTCTTCCACTTCGTAGCGCAGAATACTATCGCCTGCTTTACCGCCTGCTTGGCGAAAATCTTGCTCAGAGCGTCGAACTTGAACTTCTCCTCGACAAGCAAGTATAGTTGGTCGATTTGCTCAAGACCAATTTCGTCCTTGCTGAGAAGTATCTTCTCCGGAGAGTGCATGTATCTCTCTGCCAGTTGCTGTATCTCACGAGGCATCGTGGCGGAGAATAATGCGACTTGCCTTCCTTCAGGCACGTTTCTGAGGATTCTTTCTATGTCCTCGATGAAGCCCATGTCGAGCATCCTGTCCGCTTCGTCCAGAACGATAAAGGAGACGTCGTCAAGCCTGATCGATCGTCTTTCCAGATGATCAAGAAGCCTCCCGGGGGTGGCAACTATGATCCTAGGATTTTCTCTCAGCATCGAGAATTGTCTCTCGATGGACTCTCCTCCATATACGGCGAGTGCCCTTATGTCAGTATACTTGGCATAAGTGTTCAGATCCTTTGTAATCTGAACCGCAAGTTCTCGGGTTGGAGCAAGAACCAATCCCTGAATTTCCGTGTTGTTTGGGTCTACCTTTGAAATAAGTGGTATCCCGAAGGCTGCAGTCTTGCCTGAGCCTGTATGTGATTGGCCTATTACGTCTCTTCCAGCCATCAAGGGAGGAATTGCTTTCTCCTGAATGGGGAAGAAACTATTGAATCCAAGGTCTTTTAGGCCGTGAAGTATCCTTGGGTCTATGTCAATTTCTGTTAGTTGACTCATTGTTTCTTACACTTTGTTTTACAAAAGGCTGTAGACAGTTCTGATTTTTCAGTTTCGTCTTTTAACCGTCTTTTGTAATATGAATGAATGATGTTGCCACTATATAAACTGTTACCACTCAGTTTCGGGAAAATCTGCCACCTACGCTCATTCTGGGCTTTTGGACTGTGCTTACTCGCCAAGTCTGCCTTTTAGGATTTGCAGATACTTTCCGTGCTGCTGGACATCAGCGAAAGTGGGGAAGTATTGTGCATTCTCAGGTATTCTGCCGGGCTCAGCAACGCCCTTCCTTGCAGGTATCTTGCCTCCAAAGCCTCCAATCATCTCCTGCCACTCTTGCGACAGAGCAAAGTCAAAGGCTAATTTAGCGATCTCTGGGTTCTCGCCGTTCTTGACAAGCCCTATCGAAGGAGAGAAGGTTACCAATGGAGGAATATCTGAAGGCTGCCTGAATGCCAGAGGCCTGTCCTGCACGTCCAGATAATAGGAAATGCAAGCAAGGGTAGCTGGGAACCCCATCTGCCGCTCTCCCATGCCAACGCGAAGTGCCATCTCCGGCATGCATTCGTAAGCTTTGGGCTTCAGCATGCTGAGATGCTCCACAAATCTGTCCCACTTTTTCTGCCCGAACTGCTATCTTCTCCTTCCATTTTTCATTGATAGCATCCTCGAGAGTCTTTGGCGACGCACCCTCCTTGACAAGATCGGTATTGTAGGTCATGCCAACAGGAGAAAGCGCCATCGCAGCCCATGCTCCACTAGCATCATAGAACTCCTTTGGAAAGGCATCAAATTCTGGCGAGTCATACTTTCTCAAAAGCCCCCTGACCTGAAGGTCGAGGACCATCCAGTGCGGAGCTATCACCAAATCAGCCGTTGGAACACCAACCTTCGCTTCCTTTGTTATCTGCTCCAAAAGGCGAGCTGGATGATCCCTGAAGGTGACTATGTGGAAATGATAGTCTTTGTACTTCTGCCTTATAGCAAGGTCGAAACTGTCTAGAAGGAAGGAGAAGGACGTATAGATCGTTAGACGATTCATGGCTATCGCACATACAGGGAGGATAAGAGTTTTTTGCCTTATCAGTTAGGAATTGAACGCGAGAGGCATGCTGGTTATCGCCTTCATTATCTTGCTATCAAGCCCCATGACCTTGTTCAGGTAGAGCAGCATCTTCGGCATCGATCCTCTGAACTTGATTTTTCCCGTAATGACCTCGCCCTGAATCTTCGCCTGACCTCTTGCTATCTTTTCCCATTCCTGATATGGAGCAGTGAAAGAGAATTCTGCCGCTTCATTCTTCGATGTTTCTTTAACAGATAGTCTGCCTTCCTTTACAGTGACTAGATATGATGAGGGTAATTCGTTGCACGAAAGAAGCAAGTTCGTACTCAGACCCTTTGTAATCCTTGCAAGTGATTCATCGTTGTTTAGACCGTTGATAAGTTTGTTGAAGAAGTCCATAGAGAAAAACTGGACTCTATCCTGTGATGTTTCAGTCATTTGGATGCGCCTCCATCCTCCATAAAGATAGCAATTTAACCTAAACTGTTAGGTTTCCCAGAATTCGATATTCCATCAAGAAGGTACAGCAAGTCTGAAACCTTCCCGATCAAATAGTCTGGAGCATGCCTATTGAGCTCCTCGAAAGTACCAAAGCCGCCCAATATCCCTACCGTCTTCATTCCAGAATTCTTGCCAGCAGAAATGTCGCTCCACTGGTCGCCAACCATCATGCTTCTC
>JACPBJ010000126.1 GCA_016180375.1 Nitrososphaerota archaeon
TTCCCATTTCTATCATCAACACGATCGAGATTCGGTGTTTAAGGGTTATCTTCCAGTATGAATGTATGGGAATTCGCTGAATTTCCTGCTTAATTCGGCTAGTCTATGCTTCTTCACTTTCCCTCCTGTTGAACCTATGTACAAAGCAGGAGAGTATTGCTTGAACTGCCAGTACTCATTGAAGTCTTCTGATGCGTATGCTTGCTCACATCTTGCAATAAATAAATCATGATCGCCCGTTTGAATTGTTTGCTGAATACCGCATTCAATAACAGATAATGCACCCTTGACTGTTTTTCCATGAATCTTCCTTGCTTTTTGTAGCTCAAGCCCTACAACAGATAATTTCTTTTTCTCATTTCTGGCAGAAATATCTCCTGATGCAAAGATTGATTTTGCCATTTCTACATCGACGATATTGAAAGCGAAACAACCCGAACTCTTTACCAGCTTATGCGTATAGTTCTTTGGAGAAATTGCCACGCCGAATAGCGGAGGGTCGAAAGATAGCGAGCAATGTGATACAACGGGTATCACGTCATCTTCTCCTTTGAAACTTGCGCTAAGCAGCACTGCAAGAGTTGGGTAGAAGAGTCTGTAAGCCTTTGATGGTTCGACTTCTTGTAGTTTCAATGCGGATGCGTTTGATATCCGGATAATAAAATAGCTACATTTTCATGCATCTAATTTCTCTATAGAGAATTGTGCAAAGACTGCCAGATGATTATGCTATATTTGGTGAAAGCAGACCTCTGCTCGAGAACCTGCGGAGGAAGGTATTCACTTTAGGCGTTGATATCGTGGAAGACGTCAGAATGCATAGGATTGTTTATGGGAGAAAGACCATAATGAGAAACTTTCTCGACGTGCGACCTTCAAGCAATGGGCTGAGAATCACGATAAGAAAAGGAAAGTCATTTTATGACTCCATGAGAATAGGGGTTGACAAAGGCTTTGTAGTCGAAGTTAGTGTTAATGATTCAAATCTTGGGGATGCTTTTGATCTGATAAAGCAATCCTATCTTTCAGTCTAGCGTGGAGCTGTCAGTAACGGCATTTGGATATACAGAAGTGCCCAAGCTATGAACGTGGTTACCACGAAGGTGATGAAACCAATTTTCAGCCAAGTGAAAAACGAAACAAGTGTTCCTTTTCTTTTCTCTAGCACTCCAAGAGCTACGATGTTTGCAGTGGAGCCTATTATGGTAATGTTCCCCCCAAGCGTCCCCCCGAAAAGCATGGCCCACCATAGAGGATAGATGTTAACTCCTCCGATGGTTCCAAAACTCTGCACCACGGGAATGAATGCAGCTATGAGAGGCGTATTGTCCACGAAGCCCGAAAGTATAGCGGAGAAAAACAACACGAATGTCATTAAGGTTATTTCCTGACCTCCCGAGGCAGAGAATATCGCCTTTGCAAGCACGTCTGTTACACCTGTATATCGCAATGCGCCTGCGCTTGTGAATAACAGCATGAAGAAGGTTATGTTCCACCAGTCCACCTCTCTCTCAATAAGTTTCTGAGCGTCTCTCCTTTCAACTATCAATACTGCGGAGGCTGCCAGCAACGATACCCCAAGTAGCATTGAATTCTTCTCTAGATGCAGAGCCTCTTCGATTCTACCATGGACAACTATTCCTCCAAGCGTTGCAAGGAATATCGCCAAGGCAATGTAGAACCTGCGCTTGTCTGCTATCATGTGTGAGGGCCGCAAATACGCTGGAACTCCTCTCTTGAGCTTCATTCCAACAATCTTTGTATCCTCAGCTAGGCCCTTCCTGTAGTAGACTATTACAATAGGAATCAATGCTAGCAGTGCAGCAATAGAAATGGGCGCGGCCCATCTGATAAATTCCTCAAAGGTCAGTCCTGCTCTTAATGCTATCAGAATTCCAATCGGATTTCCAAATATTGTTGCGCTGCTACCGATATTTGCAGCCAGCACAGACACTATGATATAGCGAGTAGGTTCG
Source organism: Nitrososphaerota archaeon (assembly GCA_016180375.1). Taxonomy (GTDB): domain Archaea; phylum Thermoproteota; class Nitrososphaeria; order Nitrososphaerales; family UBA57; genus JACPBJ01. The sequence goes on from JACPBJ010000126.1 coordinate 1,977, forward strand.
ATGTTAAGATGATCGCAAATATCAAGAACTACAGCAGCAATCAAAAGAATTGCCGTAACCTCGTCGACTAGAGCTGAAGAAAGTGCTGCTACAAGCGCGAAAACTATCATCAGTTTCTTGGGATCCCAGTTTGTCCAGTTCACCATGCCGATCATTACGGATTCGAAAAAACCGACCCTTCGTAGAAGGGCGACAAGGGTCATCATACCTATGAGGAAGAGTATGACATCGGCACTCATGAACTGAATCATAGTTTCTATGTTAATGGTGTTAGTACCAAGCAGGATTGCAATTCCTGCCGCGATAATTGCAAGCCTGAACTTCCAGAAGAGAATTGTGCCCATTACAGAAGAGAAGAAAACAGTAGTTGCGGTAACCTGCAGGGCAGTAAAGCCTAGAAAGCTTAGCACTAAAGCTAGTGCTATTGAAGAGAGTATCAGGACTAGGAAGTTCCGGGATTCGGTGCTGACCATGGCTCAGCCTATAGTGCCTTGCTCCCCCGCTCCCTCGTCCTTATTCTAATTACATCTTCAAGGGGAATTATGACTATCTTACCGTCGCCAACTTGCCCAGTTGCAGCGGCCTCCTGAATTACGGTGATAGCCCTTTCGACTTCCTTGTCATCAACATAGACTTCGATCTTAACTTTCGAGAGGAAATCTACGTGGTATTCTTTCCCATTGTACTTCTGCACAAGACCTTTCTGCCTTCCTCTACCCTCAACTCTTGTGATAGTCATGCCTGATAAACCCATGTCCTCCAAGGCAGATTTCACGATTCCGAGCATTTCAGGCCTGATTATGGTTTCAATTTTCTTCAATTCAATGCACGTCAGACACGCTTCAACGGCTCTTCGAACAGAGAAATTGCGGTTTCTGTATGCGTCACGTTGGGGTTCTTTTCAACCACTTGATAGATAGCTTCTGATAGAGCCTTCAGGTTTGACACTTCCATTACGATTACTGCGTCGAACCTTCCAAACACGGAATCAGCAAGGATGACGCCCTCTACCTCTCTTGTTGCCTTAAGAGCGCGTAAAACCTCTTCGGAAGTTCCGGGTTTTGTGTGCAGCAGAACGTATGCCCTCATTTTCGTCTTTCCGGTAGCCTATGTCTATTAATAAAGGATGGAGTCCTTTATGTAGACTCCTTGTTTTTCTGTGAGGATGTTGGAGCAGTTTCGTTGTTCCATATGTTCTGTGGCATCGGCACATTGTATTTGCGCCTGTACTCCAATTCGTCTCCGGTTGGGAGATCGAAGATGTGAGTCTCTGGATATGCTATGTATTCATGCTCGTGGAAGTCGACTCCTGCAAGTTCCACCTCTGGCTCAACCCTTAGCCCTATTGTTACCTTAAGCAGGCCGAATATTGCTAGACCCATGCCGAAGGAGAACCCTGCAACGACACCCATATCGATTATCTGCGCAACAAGCTGTCCAGCTCCCTGCGATCCATAGAGAATACCAGTTACTCCTCCATAAGTGCCATCTGAGAATATTCCTACAGCGAGGAGCCCGAATAGACCATTTGCGCCATGAACTCCCCACGCGCCCACAGGATCATCTATTTTCAGGATCTTCTCTACGAATCTATTGCCGTATAGTACCAATGGTCCCGCAATTGCACCTATCACAATCGCTGCCCAAGGAGCTACAAATGCACATGGAGCTGTTATCGCTACTAAACCCCCAAGAGCTCCATTAGCAATTGCACCGGGATCGCTCTTTCTCTTTACAATGTAAGTCAGGTAGGCGTTGACAGCAGCTGCCATGCCCCCTGCAAGATATGTGTTAACTGCAATTACCGATATTCTGTAGTCCGTTGCGGCGAGGGTGCTACCAGGGTTAAATCCGAACCAGCCAAAGAATAGTATGAAAGTCCCAGCAAACATGAATGGAATATTGTGAGCGGGGAACGTGTTTGCAGTTCCATCTTTGTTGTATTTGCCAATTCTAGGTCCGAGCAACCTTGCTCCTGCAAGGCCCACGAATGCACCGACAGAGTGAACGACTCCAGAGCCAGCGAAGTCTCTTGCACCGACTCCGAACGGGAGCGTTGCAAGCCAGCCGCCTCCCCACATCCAGTGTCCATAAATCGGATAAATGAATATGTTAATCAGGATCGTATAAAGGAGGTATGCTTGAAACTTCAGTCGCTCAGCCATCATCCCCGCAACTATTGTTACTGCTGTCGCAGCGAATACTGCTTGGAAGAAGAAGTAAGTTAGCGTTACGACATCGTACGCTTCACCAGCGAGTCCGAACCCACTGTACCCTACGAACTGATTTCCCTCTGACAAACCCGGCATCGGTAGAGCGTTACCCTTCTCATCCGTGTAACCTGGGAATGTTGCTCCCGAACCTCCAAACATCAGCCCAAATCCTATTAATGCAAAAACCACAACCCCTATGGAAAAGTCGATGTAGCTCTTTGACCAGTAATTGACCTGAGCCTTTGAGCGCAGAATCCCAGCGCCCAAGAATGCGAATCCGAGTTGCATGAACCATACCAGAGCACCCATTATAATTGTCCAAGTCAGGTTTATGGCCAGAGTTGCTTTACCGACTGGGTCATTTGCGAATATGTTTGCACCACTAGGGTCGGCAAATGCCTTGCCTACTGTCATTGCTGCTGTCGTAGCGATTATTGCCAGCAGTATCAGATACTTCTTTCTGAGAACAGTTTCACAGTATTTTGCAAGTAAGATACGCATTCGCTGCATACTTATGCTCCCCCAAGTCCTCCTGACCGAATTTTCATTTCAACCATTGTTGACAGAACCCTTGTCCTATCATCAAGCCTTTTGTTGAACATATTACTACGAGCATTGCAACCTATTCAATCTATATATAAGAAAGTTGGCGTAATTACGGTTATATGGACAGTAAGAACTGCTTTCCCTAGACGGGCGTCAACAAAATTGCGCCTCCTTTCCATTTTGTTTTGGCATTAGGTGTACCTCATAGGGTTCAAAATTTTGAACAGATATTTAGCAAAAGGTGTGAAACCTATATAATCACTGTTCACATCTTTGATGTCCGGCTTGGTTTCTTCGGAGAAATTTGAGAAAAGGCCTCCTGAACTTAAGGTTTGGTCTAAGTCCAGACTTGATATTGGAAAGGAGCTTGCTGGTGACATAAGTGTCGCAAAGAACGGCTATATCGCTATTGGCTCTTCCTATGCCCAGCATTTCTCGAAATTTGCAGTTCTGCTTTATTCCGTTGACGGTTTCATTGCTATCAAGCCTGTTTCCGAGAAGAGCAGGAATTCCTACACGATTAACCGCCTTCCCGGGAGAAGCAGCAGGATCGTAAATGCAGCTTCTTTCGTAATCGAATTAGGGATACAAAGCGGGAGATACAAAGCGCAGTGGCTCAAGGACAAGGAGATGCTTGTCTTCAAGGCGAAGATTCTAGGTAAACCAAATTAGCCGGTATCTTCCAGCAAGTGGTTACATTGGTCGATGACAGAAAGCGCATCACTGGCACGAAGGGAAGAGAGCTGTTAGGAAAGAAGATAGCTCTCTGCATTACTGGAAGTGTGGCTGCGATGGAGTCGCCAAGAATTGCTAGGGATCTCATGAGGCATGGTGCCGAAGTTGTTGCCGTATTATCAGAGTCTGCTTCCAGAATTGTCAGCCCTGATCTTATGGAGTGGGCAACTGGCAATGATGTTGTCAAGGAAATTACGAGTAAGATTGAGCATGTTCAGCTTGGAGGGAGAGGAGAAGATGCTGTTGATTTAGTGTTAATAGCGCCATGCACTGCCAATACAATAAGCAAGATTGCAAATGGTATCAGCGATACACCAGTGACGGCTCTTGTTTCTTGTGCCATTGGTTCCAGAATACCAATTGTAATTGCACCGGGCATGCATGAACCTATGTACGATAGTCCACTCATCAAGCGGAATGTTCAGAGTTTGCGTTCAACTGGAATTGAATTTGTCGAACCTATCTTAGAAGAGGGGAAGGCCAAGATAGCCCCTCCTGAATCAATTGTTAAACACGTGATTGATGCACTATCAGCGAAATCGCTGAAAGGGAAGAAGTTTGTCATAACGGCAGGGCCAACGGTTGAGCACATCGACCCTGTCAGAGTCATAACCAATAGAAGCTCTGGAAAGATGGGCGTCGCGCTTGCTGAAGCTGCTCTCAATAGAGGAGCTGATGTCACTCTAGTTTACGGGCCTGGGCACGAGCCTCCTCCGGCAGGTGTCAAAGTAGTGAAAGTGGAAACTACGGATGAAATGCTTGCCGCTCTAAAGAATGAAATGAGGTCAAAGCCTGATGTGGTTATCGCAGCTGCTGCGCCTGCAGATTTCTCTGCCGAGAAACCCTATCAAACCAAATTAGATTCAAAAGAGAAACTCGAAGTCAGACTCAAGCCAACTCCCAAGATAATTGACATTGTGAAGAAACTCAGCAACAAGACAAAGCTCATAGCATTCAAGGCAGAATTTGGTGAAAAAGAGATCAAGAAGAAAGTAAGAGAGCTTTTTGAAAAATCGAGGGCTGACTTGGTGGTTGTCAATGACGTGTCTAAGAAAGGCGTTGGATTTGGTGCCGAGACAAACGAAGTTACAGTATATGATAAATCATTGAAGAGCAAGAAATTTGGGCTAGCTCCAAAAAGGGAGATAGCAGAAGGGATTATCGACAGAATTCAGGGATTAATCCGCTGATGTGCACCATAATAGCCATAGCAAACCCAAACCCAGAATACAAGTTCTTCTTCTTTGCTAACAGGGATCGTCCTCTAGATCACTTTTACGGAAACTATCTCAAGTTTTTCAAAAAGAACAAAGTTCTAGGAATTTACGATGTTCGTTCTGATAGCTTAGCGTCTGGATATTCTTTGCAGTCTGGAATCTATGGAGGTATTGCGAATGTTGGGGATTACAAAGGGAAGAAGTCTAGAGGAGTTCTCCTGAAGAAGGTTCTCACTAATGTGAATAATCTGCTTGATGCTGTGATTATGATGGAGCGGGAACTGCTTGGAGGAGAATATAGTTCTGCGAGTTATCTCATTGGAAAGGATGGTGAAAATTGGTTGTTTGAGAATTCTGGAAGAAATGTCTACTCCGAAAGGCTTGGGGAGAGATTTGTTCTAACGAACTACTTTACTGGAATAAAGGGCAAAGTTTCAGAGGAAGCAAAGGCTAGGCGGAATTATGTTGCCGCGCACCTAGGTTCAAAGGTAGAAATCAACGATATTCTGAAAATTGTGGCACATCATGGCGAAAAAGATGGTATATGCAGGCATGGAATTACGTTGGCAAGTTTATTTGTTGCAGGCAGAAAGAAAGGCAAGCCTTTAGTGCTTTATGGCATTGGAGAGTCCTGTCAGGGCTTGCATAATGTGATTGAGGTTGTTCCTGAGATTAGCGTTGCACCGTCACATTAATTGCCGAGCCCGAATTTTTCCAATCTGACCTTATTTGATAGTAGACTAGGACGCTTAGGCGATAGGTGCCTTCTGTAGCGTTTGCAGTTATGATTTTGATCGGTAATTCTATCCTCTGACCCTTATTTACCCCTATAACTCGTTTCTCACCTCCCTCGACAGAGAATCCCGAAGGCATTTTCATCATCTCCCAGTTAGGGTACATCAACTCTAGACGCTGCTCCATAACAACAAGCATGGCCGCACCAGACATCTCTGAATTGATTACAAACGTAAGATTGATTGCACCGGAAGGAGGCATAATGAATTTTGTCTGATTCACATATGCTATGATCTCGGCAGCGCGTTCTTTGCAGTATTCTTTCATGTATTCACGCAATTCTACAGACCCATTGCACAGTACCCATGTGCTACCATCGTTGCATACAAGTTTAGCAACATCTACAGCACCATTTTCTTTGTTGAAAGATGCTTCAACATTCCATCTTAAATTCGCAAAAACTAATTTGCAGAGAATACCAATAGACTCGAAGGTGACTGTATGTGTGTAGTATTCTGAGCCAGGTACGGCAGTTCTTTCTGCATGCCATCTACCAGCTGCTGGATAGCCCAATGGGTTTGATGGACATCCGCGTCTGCCCTTAGAATAAACCTCTCTGTCACCACTCATATCTGCGAATCCTAATTCACTGAGCCTGAGATAGTCACCGGTTTTATAGTCCCCATGATCTTTGAGGATAATGTATTTGCCACAAATTACAAACCAGTTGCAACGGATTTCAGGAGGAATCGGTCTAGGAGGAGGGTTTGCTGTAGGGGTAGAACGCGTGATAGGAAGAGATGAAATTAACGGGGACGGTTCTGGAGCAGAACTTGAAGGTTTTGTAGCGGAGTATTGAATTCCAAGAACTGAAACTACTGCAACTATACCTACTGCAATAAGGACAAACGCTGCACTTTGCTTCAAATCGCTATGAGTGATGCGACGATCTGCAATAAAATACTTCTGGGTATGTCGAGGCTAGAAAGAGGGTGAGGGGTGTCTTGCTAGCAGCCGCGTGGGGCGTTGCATACACCCGCTGGTGAATGGCACTGACCTGTTTCCGTATTACAGACTTGGGCTCCGCCACAACCACAGTCAAATGCGCAGGTATCGGCATCCATCCATGAAGCGCACTTGTACTCGGGAGCGTTTATGAGTCTAGGTTTGATAGTTTGCACTCCTCGTCCAATCTGCTGTGGAGTGGTTTGAGGAATAGGCTGTGCTATGTCGCCAGTGAATAGCATGAAACCTATAATAGCTGTAGCGATAACAAGAGGAATGGGTATCATCTGACTTGCTTTCAATTTCTATATTTTCCTACTCTGGCTATTCGCCAGGTCTAACAGTACGGATTAAACTACCCCGGTAGCTATAAAGATTGTTGCATATTTGTTGAGGCTAAGAAAGAGGTATTTGGTACCTTCTTGTCAGCGATTCAACAGATTCTAAATAATCAAATGCTATGGATAGATCAATAATGGAGTGGCATCTGGACTTATTCAGACAAGCGCTTCTATGATGTCTTGGTCATGCATAGGCTCATAGTACATCTCAAGTCTGCTCTGGGTAAGTTCTGTATTGTGCACAAGATTATTATGCAGTGCTGCCCAGCCTAGGTTGCCAAAACTGTAGTATGGTTTAGCGGCGCTACAGATTTTGCATCGGTATACTTGATTCAGCCGCCAATTCCCAGATTTCTCAAGATCTTTGCTTGCGAACAATCGAAATTGACTCAGGGGTTCTTTTTATAAATCTGCGGAAGTCTAAATCCGGATTGGGCGTCGTTGCAAGGAGCATCGTCAGCGTAGAGTTTTAAGTGGGAGATTGTTGCGCCCATTAGGTCGGCCTTGAGAGCAAAATCCCTGATTGAGAAGGCTGCTCAAGAGACTCTTGCAGGACCTTCTCCCACCTTTTCTAAGCTCCACGCCTACAAGGCCATAGCATTGCTTGGAGAACGCGATCTCGGACGAAATGCTCTCTCCAAAGAAATTGGAATAGGGTCAGGAGCAGTAAGAACCCTCATCTCAAAAATCAAGAAGATGAGGTTAATCACTGTAGAGAAAAGCGGTTGCCAACTGACAAAGAAAGGAAAGTCAACGAGGAAAGAAATGCTGTTGCAGATTCCAATCTCAAAGCCCATAGACGCAGGGAGGCTATCTGTTGGGAAATTTGATCATGCGGTAATTGTCAAAGGAGCGGCAAAAAGGGTTCGAGCAGGGATAGAGCAGAGAGACGCAGCCATAGTTCAGGGCGCAAAAGGAGCCACGACGATCATCTTCAAGAACGGAAAATTTTCACTAAGCGACAGCATGGATTGCGAAAAGGATTTTCCAGACAAGGTCTGGAAGGCATTGAAAGGGCTGCGACCAAAGGATGGCGATGCTATCATAGTTTCGAGCTCTGAAACTGCTCAGAAAGCTGAGTATGGAGCTCTTGCAGCTGCATGGACACTACTAGAAGACTGAAAAATGAATCTCTCGCTCATTCAAGTGCATTACTCTAATAGTATCTGCTACAATTGTAACAACAAGACTCTACAAGATTGCCCAGTACTCATCTTGCTTTATATTGCCCCCCTAGGTAAATGTAAATGAGGGGAGCTTTCGACGCAATCCCGCTTTATATACGGGGGGAGGGGGTTCGTTTGTGCAGGGGCGTGCCATTCCCTATACGGGGAGAGTCATGTGTGTGTTTTGTAAATAGAACCGTAAGCTATCTACTATCATACTATGTTAGCTCCTTTCTCCATACTTTAAACGATATTCATAGTTCTACAGAATTACTTCTTTTCGAAAGAGCATATCCTATCAAAAGTCCAACAACAAGCCCTCCAAAATGCGCAAAAAGGTTCACCCCTACGCCAATGGTGAACAGGAAGAAAAATGCAGAGTAGGCAAGCGCAAGTCCCATAGAATTCGGTGAAATCCCTCCAGAATATGCCAGGTACGCGCCAATTACGCCGAAAATGGCTCCAGAAGCCCCTACTGACAGGGCAAAAGGCCCAAGAAGAAGTGTAAGCAAGTTCCCAAAAAGACCCGATGCGAAGTAAATCACGAATAATTGACCTTTAGAAAATACAAGATCAGACGCCCTCCCATAGTAAATCAAGAATACCATGTTTCCGAGAAAGTGCACAATATCTGCGTGGACAAACATGGATGTAATGAACTGCCAATAGGCACCATTTACTGCAAGGTTATTCGCCTGCCCAAGAACCGTAAGCACTCTTTCGCTCATCGTTATCGGATTTCTGCTGAAAATGGAAGTGACTGCGTACATTGCTGAATTAACGATTAAAAGAACTGTGGAAGCCCTGTGCTC
>JACPBJ010000127.1 GCA_016180375.1 Nitrososphaerota archaeon
GAGCCCCAGCGAAATAGACAGGCCTGTAATTGTAAAGGTGCAGGAAGCAAAGAGGAGGATAGAGAGGGCATTCTTTACTGCAAATTCTTACAAGGACTTTAAGCAGAAGTCCCAAAAGAAGATCAAAGAAGGGATCATAACTTCAGCAGACCTTGAAAAAGCTGTCATAGAAGAATTGGTAATTGGAACATACTTCAACTTCAACTACTTCTACTCGCCTTTGAAGGACGAAGTTGAATTCCTAGGCATAGATAGGAGGCTTCAGACTAACCTAAATGATTTTGTTTCATTTCCTGCAAAGCAGCAGTTAGAGATTGATGTTGAGTTGCAGAACATCGAAATTGGTCACATGCCTGCAACGATAAGAGAATCTATGCTGGAGAAGGTCTTTGAGATAGGAGAGAGATTTGCGAAAGCAGTAAAGAAAGAGTATCCGCCAGGGCCGATAGGGCCGTTTGCTCTCCAGAGCGTCGTCAATGTCGACCTTGACATTGTTGTGTTTGATGTTTCACCCAGAGTGCCTGGAAGCCCTATACTCACAACGACAAGCCCTTACAGCAAGTACTATTACGGAGAGACCATAGGCACGGGCAGAAGAATTGCCATGGAAGTCAAGAAAGGCATACAGCAGAAGAGGCTTGCTGATTTGGTAACCTAACATGACAACGATAGCAACGCTTGGCTCCCATTGCGCTTTGCAAGTGCTCAAGGGCGCAAAAGATGAAGGCTTCAGAACGCTAGTAGTTACGGAGAGGAAGAGGGAGAGGTTTTACAGGCGTTTCAAATTCATCGATGATTTCCTTGTCCTGAACAGATTTGCAGACATAACTAAACCAAACTCCATTTCATTTCTTAAGAAGAGAGATGCTGTAATAATTCCTCACGGAACCCTGATCTCTGAAGTCGGCTCTGAAGAAGTCGAAAATGAGTTGCATGTACCAATTTTTGGCAACCGCAACATACTCAGATGGGAAGCTGACAGAGAACTGAAAGAGAAACTGACCAGAGAAGCAAGGCTGCGCTCGCCAAAGACGTTCTCTTCTCCAGATAAAATAGACAGACTCGTCATAGCAAAGCTACCAGGTGCAAGAGGAGGGCTGGGCTACTTCTTAGCTAGCGATGCAGAATCATACAGAAAGAATCTCAAGGAACTCCAGAGAAAGGGAGTAATTGGTAAAAACACTCCAGTCTTCATTCAGGAGTACGTAGTTGGCGTCCCCGTATACTTCCAATATTTTAGTTCTATCTTAAAGAATGAGCTGGAGTTCTTCGGCATAGACAGAAGGTACGAAACTACGGTTGATGCTATTGGGAGGATACCTGCGGAGCATCAGAAAGGTCTGCTGCCTTCTTACATCGTCGTTGGAAACAGTCCTCTGGTGCTTAGAGAATCTCTGCTGGAGGAAGCGTACCAAATGGGCGAGAGATTCGTCGATGCTGTCAAGAAACTAGTCCCTCCGGGCATGATAGGACCATTCTGCATAGAAGGAGTGTACAATGAAGATGCCGAATTTGTAACATTTGAATTCTCTGCCAGGATAGTTGCCGGCACCAACCTCTACATTTCAGGTTCTCCTTACTTTAGCCTGATTTACGATGAGCCCATGAGCATGGGCAGAAGAATAGCGCTAGAGATAAAGAACGGAATAGAGAGCAAGTCGCTAGGCAAACTTCTGACGTAGTCTTGGAACTACTATATCGCTAGGCTGGATCATGAACCTCAAAAGATTGTCATAGTTTCTGATGAACTCTTCACCTCTGGACGTGGTTAAGTACAGATGAGACCCTTCGTATATTTTTTGAGATATCAGGCCATTATTGACCAGAGTTTCCAGCATCTTTGTTATTTGCGAAGAATTGAGATTCGCCTCTCTCATAAGGTGGGTCTTCAGAGCCCCACTCTTGGCCATTGCCAGTATGCGGTAGGTTATGTCAACCTTTGTGCGATTTTTTCTTCCGTTCCCCATTTTACTTACACGTTATCGTTATCTCTTTTGAGACGCTCTGCGAATTTCCCTTTTCGCCGAAAATGTGCCTTCCCCAGCTCGCCTTCCCAAATGCCTTGAGCGCATGTTTGCCCTTGCCAAGATCTGAACCCATGACACGAAAGGTCTTCTTAACATCGAATAGGGTTGTTTTTGCTTCATCAACGCTCTTTGGATGAACAGGCTCCCTGCCCTCCAAGACGACCATCACCCAAATCTTCTTGCTGTAATCTGGATTGAGTTCAGGGCTCCTGCTCCAGTAGAAAGTCGCCCTTCTTACAAACTTCTGCGACTTGATAACATCTTTCGTAATAGGCCCCGCGACAACCTTCTTAATGCCAATGTTGTAGGTCATCCTGAATGTCTTATCCCAGGCATCCCAGGCCTTTTCCCAGAGATCAGAAGTAAAAGCGTCCCTTATCCCTCCTGCAACAGAAAGTTTGACCGTAAAATCTACGGGCTCGTCTAACCTTACAGTATCGCTAGAGGAAGAGATCGAAATATTCCTGATGCAAGTCCTCTCTAGGCCCTTGACGGGCTCGTAAACATATTTCATTGATCGCGAGGCTTCCCGCATCGACACAGAAAAAGGTTGAGGGAGAAAAACTAAGTGCCAGTTATGGGCTCTATGTGAGCTGCTTGTGTTGCGCAGGCCATCTGGTTCATTTCATGCTTTGCGATGTTTCTTCTTAGAGTTCCTCTGTAGAGTCTCTGCTCTAATTTCTCCCCTGTCTTCTTCTCCCATTCCTCGATGGGCATCCCGTATTTCTGCTGTATTCTGTCTCTATACCACTCTGGGATTACGTTGAAGGAGCAGAAAGGTATGATTCTCATGTCAGGAGTTACGTAATGGATGTCGCATCTCTGCAATCTTTCTTCATCTTGATTATACTTGTCTTGGAAGTGCATCATGCCCAAGAACATGCTATTGAGGTGGAACTGTCCGACCGAGCTGTAATCATGTTTTAGCAGCGCAGAAGTAAGTAATTTCGCAAGGCTCAGTCCCTTTGGCTGCTTCTCTTTATTGACGAAGCCGTTGATCTTTGAAAGGAACCTTGCCGCTATAACATACCTGTTCGCTCCAGACTCTAACTCCTCTGTCTTCTCTTCAAGGAACTCTAGGAGACCCCTTATGTCCACGAACTTCGTGATCGGAACCAGTTTCTTTGTATCAGCATCCTCGAAGACGTAAGTTCCTGCTCCGCACGCAAAGTGTATCGAGAGTTCATACTGAGGCTTCTTCGTGAACGCCTCAATGAAATGAGTCACTGGTGAGCAGGTCGGCACCGGGAACCAGTCATCCTTCGTGACCTCGCCATTTGTTTGCTCCTCGATTCTTTCAATGCAGTCTGGAATCGTAATTCTGTACTTCTCCCTTTCCTTCTTGGACATTCTTCCAGTCAGCGAAACTGGCTGGTAACTGATGGCTCTGACGGTATCTATGTTGGTTTGAGCAAACCTGAGAATGTCGCCAAGCTCATGGTCGTTGATGCTCTTTATGACTGTAGGAACAAGAACGACTCCAAGATGCGCCTTCCTGCAGTTCTCTATTGTGTATGGAGCTTCCCAGTGGTTCTTTGGGTTGGTCTTCGGAGTCACTCCGTCAAAACTCAGGTAAAGGTTGCTAACTCCAGCCTCCCTAAGTTTCAACGCTAGGTCAGTGTTCAGAGCAATGTTGATGCCATTGGTATTGAGCTGCACATGATTAATACCCTCGCGCTTTATCATCTTAACAATATCAACGAGGTCCTCTCTCAGAGTCGGCTCTCCACCAGTTATCTGCATCGAGTTGCCTGGAACAGGCCTTTGTGCCCTCAAAGTCCGTATCATTGCGGTCATCTGCTCCATCGTTGGCTCATACACGTAGGCTCCTTCAAGGCCCTTCTTCACGTAGAAGAAGCAGTACCAGCAGGTCAGATCGCACCTGTTAGTAATTATCATGTTGCCAAGGCCTGTATGTGAAAGGTGGTTAGAACACAAGCCGCAGTTTGTCGGACAAGCACATTTGTCGATGGGGACGTTAGGGGACAAAGCACCCTTGCCATCTGTCCAATATGTGCTGAACTTGGTGTACATTTCATAAGAACCGAAATAAAGCTCCTCGACTTCGCCATGAGTGGGGCATACCTTGCTCATGAAGACCTTGCCGTCTCTCTCAAAAACATCTGCGGGAAGAATCTTCATGCATTCAGGACAAATGCTCATCGTCTTCCTGATGACATTCTTACTCTTGCTAGTCTCAACAGGTCTATCAATTTGAATAATTTGAGCCATAAACACCACTGTCAGTGGTTCGGAATACCGGAACTTAATTAATAAGCATTTCAAACTGTTCAGAAGGGGAAAAGTGGGTTATGGCAGTCAGTGAGAAGACAGACCGCGCTCTGCAAGACATCGGGTTAACGGGATACGAAGTCAAGGCGTACACTGCTCTCATCAAAAATGGCCCAATGACAGCGATTAACGTCAGCAAGCAGTCCACCGTTCCATATTCGAAGATTTACGATGTTCTCAGCAGCCTAGAGAAGAAAGGATGGATAGAAACTGATCACAGCCGTCCAAGCAAATTCTTCCCCAAACCTCCGACGACCGCTCTGGAAACCATGAGAATGCGCATCGATGCCGATAGAAAGCGCAACGAAGCACAGGTAGTTGCTGAACTTTCTCCCTTGTTTGAAAAGAGGGGCAGCAAGGAACGCCCTGACATATGGATAGTCAGAGGACAGTTCAACATCCTCACCAAGTTGAAGGAGATGCTGGAGAGTTGCGCAAACGAGTTGATGATAGCTACCCCGATCGTTCTAGACGCTTTAATTGAACTGGCTGCACCTATGATGCTGGCTTTGAGGGAAAAGGGCGTGCGCATAATGGTGATGTGCACTGAAAACGCGGATGAAAACCATCGAAAAAGTATCTCCAAGTGGGGGGAAGTCAGGGTAAGGAAACAGATGTTCGCGGGTGGTGCAATAAGCGACTCCAGAGAAGTGCTGATACTCTTAGGTGCGGAAGACCCAGCATCATCACTTGCCATCTGGGCCGATCATGCTAACCTTGCAAGCTTTGCCAGAAACTACTTTGAATATCTGTGGAACGATTCTCGACCTCATCTGAAATAGTGTCTTACTTGAGGAAAGAATCTGAGCTCGTTGAGCATCTGAAACTTTTAGGGCTTAGTGAGCAAGAAGCACGAATATACATCTACTTGGTTGAGAATGGCTCTGTTGCTGAGCAGAAAATTCTTTCCGACCTTGAGATTGATGACCGTAACACGATAGATTCTATCATAAACAAGGGAATTCTGATCAGAAGCCCCTCAGACTCTTCCAAATTGATTCCACTTCATCCAAGGAATGCCGCTGCGAACTTGTACAAGACTATTGAGAGTGATATGGTTGAAGAGCTCAGAGCAAAGAGGCGCATTGCTGACAGGCTTGGAATGGTCCTCGAACCAGCCTTCGAAGCCTCACAAAATAAGAGATAAGCCGGGTTTATTAGCAAGCCAATTCCTATGTATTAGTAATAGGTACAATTGTACCCAAATCGGGACTACATCAGCTCAGGTTTATGGATTTTACGTAATATCCTTATATTTGATTTCACCTTTAGACTAATTGAGAGCATGCAGTCTAAAGAGCTGAATCCGGTTGAGCAAAGGCTAGCATTAGTATTTGGCGGGAGAGGTAGCAAGACCATCCTGAAGGTTATGGAAGAAGGGAGAATGGATGAGGTCTTTGGCTCATGCGCCAAACTAATCAAGCAGGTCGCAGATGGGGAACTGGACGAGGTCAATAAGGCCTCAGCGAATCTCAGGTAGAAAATATGAATCCAGAGGGGGCAGCCCTTTCCAAATTAATTGGTGCCATTGCCACGCTTGGCCCCAGAAATATTCCCAATATCGCCTCGGAATTGTCTATTCCAGTTGAAACTGCAAGACATAGGCTCAAAAGGCAAATTCTTGGGAGGGGAATTAGGATTCATGCCGGGATAGATTTCGGAAAGCTCGGACTTCAAAGATCCTGGGCTTTTCTTGAGCTCACAAACGAATACAGCGGGCGAGAGGAGAAGGTTGCCAGGGCACTCTCAGAAGTAGGCTATCTTACTTACTTCGCCAGAACGTCTCCAGAGGAGAGGTTCTTAGCTCAATTTGCTGTACCGAGATCTAAACTACAAGAGCACGAAAGATTTCTTTCCGGGCTGGTCGGGAATGGAATTCTCCGCTCTTACGTAGTGCATAATCTTGCATGGACAAGACATCTATCGATGAAGCCGGAGTATTACAATTTCAAGCAGAGGGTCTGGGAGATAGATTGGGAGGCTTTGGATAGATTGAGGCAAATTCCGATCGCTCCTACAACAAGCCAAGCAGTGCAGTTTGACAAGAAAGACCTCCTTATTCTCAAGGAGATGCAAATCGATTCATCGATTCAATTTGTTGACATGGCTACCAAGCTAAAAATCGATGTAAAGACACTCCTGTATCACTACCATTTACATGTGAAGCAAAGCAGATTTGTTACAAACTATCTTGCAAGGTGGACGGGAGATCCAAAGAACTTACGCAGATATGCAGTGCTCCATGCGAAGGTTTTCATGGAAAACATCTCTAGGAATGAAATTCTCTCAGTACAGGACGTATTTACTCGCCTACCGTTCCTCTGGTCCGACGCGTATTCTGCTGATGGATTCTACCTTGCTGACTTGGTAATACCACTCATATTGTACCCTGATACTCTCTCATTCTTGCAGAGGAACCTAGGTGATACCAGGAAGAAGTTCCAAATCGTAGTTGTAGACAACCGGTGCACTTCTGCGTTTACTCTGCCTCATCATATGTTCGATGAAGAAATAGGCTGGATGTTTGAAACTCAGACTGCTCTAGAGAGGTTCAGGATAATTACGACAGCCGAAAGCTTGGAGGAATCAGCGAAAAATAAGGGGGGGCTGTAATACCACGGTAGCGCGCGAGATTACAGAGGTTCTGCTCCCCCAATCTCATCGAATGGGTGCGGTCCTACTCCGAGCACGGTGCCAACTACGGCAGCTGCTACCCCCATGAGTAGCAAGGCGATCCTGATCTTTTGATCTAGGGTCATTGCGGCATACCGTAAGGTGTACTTCCATAATAGTTTTTCTTTTTCCATGGTATTTTTCTAATTTAGCCATGGATTTTCTAATATTGGTGTTCTAATGATGCTTGAACGAAGTGTTAGATAACCCCTATCCTGATATCTAGGAGCCAGCAAGTTGCAACGTAAGCTCGATGACATCGCTCTGCTTATCATAGCGTTGCTTTTGCTTGTCTTGATGATAGCATCATACCCTCTTGGTGCCTTCGCATTTTACTACGGAAATCTTGGGACGACTTACACTCCTGCCAGCATTTCGGAGAAACTGTTTGTTTTCATCTTCGGATTGCCAGTTGCAATTCCTGTAAATGTTTCATTCTCAGATGCCTTTGCCGCAAGTCTGCTTCTGTATGCGATCATGTTTGTAATCTCAGCAATATGGCCTAGAGCTCCGATAGCATCGGTGCTGAAAGGCAGATCAAAAACTTTGGAAAACCCCTTGATTGCAGTTGCAGTAACTTTCTCTGCTATGTTAGTTGGAATCAGTTCGTTGGTTCGATTACAGGAAATGGTTGGAATCTCTTCAGGCGGTCTAGAAGATGCTGATCAACTATTGCTCTTCATACAGGCTACCTTAGCTCCGTTTAGAGAAGAGATAGGGTTCAGACTTTCTATCATCGGAGTGTTCGCATCCTTGGTTGCTTTTTCCAATGGCGGGGGAGTTTCCAGCCTGCACTGTCTTTTCCTTCCCAAGAAACTTCTGAATCTTGTCAAGAGTAGAAGATATTCGACGGCGCTCTGGTCAGTAAACATAGCAAGTGCGTTTTACTTCGGAATTAGCCATTTGATATACGAGCCAGGCGTTTGGCAGATAGGGAAGGTTTCCGAGTCGATAGTTGCAGGGCTGGCTATGGGCTGGATCTACATAGAATATGGTTTCTTTGCCGCAGTTCTTCTTCACTGGGCGTTTAACTACTTCATTACTGCGATAGAGCTCTTTGAAGTTTCATTTGGCTCATTAGGAATTACATCTATTGCGACTTATCTGACAATTCTGCTAGCCGTTGCATACCTAATCTCATACGGATCTTCAATCATCAGAAGCGAAGAGCACCAGAAATAGGGAAAAGGAATTTACACTTGGAGATGGCAGTTGGGATGTTGGAGAAAGTTACAGTCAGGTTTCGCGAGCGCCCTAAGAGCAAGGTTCCCGTGCTCGTATGTGGCATGCCAGATACTGGTTATGTTGGAAGGTTAGCACCAGACTATTTACGATCAGCGCTGAAAGCCAGACTGATCGCCGATTTCTATTCAGAGTATTTCCCGGCTCAGATACGCATAAACAAAGAAGGTGTTGCAGACCTCTTCAAGGGGCAGCTGTTCTGGTCCAGAGGTAATGGAAAGAACATGCTGATATTCACTGGTGATGCTCAGCCTGCAACTCCCGAAGGACAGCATGCAATCTCTGAAAAGATACTAGCAGTGGCACAGGAACTCGGCGTTAAGAAGGTCTTTACTCTCGGAGCATTCATAACAGGGATGCCTGTAACCATTCCAAGAGTCTTCGGAACCGCAACTAGTTCGGAACTCTTGAAGACGCTTGAAGCCGAAGGTATCAAGACAATGACCGAGGGCAACATTACGGGGATGAACGGTCTGCTGTTCGGGCTTGCTCAGATAAAAGGTATGGAAGGCATAGGTCTCTATGGAGAAACTTCTGGGTTTGCTGTAGATACAGAAGCAGCTAAAGCAATTGTAGTCGCGCTTGCTAATATTCTTGACCTTTCTTTAGATTACTCAGCTCTTAAGTTGGAAGAGCAACCTAGGATTGAGGAAGAAGAGCCTGCCAGACCTGAGACCAAGGAAGAGAGTCAGAAGAAAGTTCGAGAGTACATTACGTAGTTATCTTATTCTGCAGCTCACTGCGAATACCGTGCTGGGATCGATTGACAAAATCTCCCGATACTCTGCCTCAGTAAGATCAAGTTTCAGTTCATAGTTGGGGCAGGGAATAACAAAGGAAGTTGGATTTTTCTTGGGTGTGTAGAAAATTGCCCTGTACTCTGTTTCGTCGATGGACGATATTTTCGGTATCTGATGAATTCTTCTCCTATCGACTCGTTCTATGCGAGAAAGCAGGACATCGTGAGGACCTGTTTCGAGGTCTTCCTTGGGTTGAATCGTCACGACAATATTGTTACCCACCAAATCCTTTGACGGTTCTATGGCAAATTTCGCAAGGCTTGCTTCGTTCAAAGTGATCCTTGAGATGTATCTTCCTACGGCCTCTATGACGAATGGCTGATTTGCTATCTTCGATATTCTAAGGTCTGTTATGTAGAGGTCCTTCTCCAGCTGCATAGCTTTAGTTTGAAATTTGGCCGTATATTATCTTAGACGCTTTTGAAAGGCGTTTAAGACCTTTCATCTAATTGCAAATATTGAAGGTTTTTTGGGCCTGTATATATGGAGCGGGGCCTGATGAGCCTGTTGTTCTCTTGCTGCTCGATTACATGCGCGGACCATCCTGCAAGCCTGCTGCAGACAAATATTGGAGTATAAAGCTCAATGGGAATTCCCATCAGCAAGTAAACGACTGCAGTGTAAAGGTCTAGATTGGGATAGAGGTTCTTTTGTTTGTGCATCTCATCTTCAATTGCGGTACAAATATCATACCATTTTGTTTTGCCCGTATTTTCTCCCAGCTCTCTGGCATACCTTTTGATGATTGCCGACCTAGGATCTTCAGCAGTTCTGTGGATTCTATGACCGAAGCCCATTACGCGTTGCTTTCGAGATAAAGCTGCTCTTACCCATGCCTCCGCCTTGCTGACATCACCTATCTCCAGCAACATCTTGGCAACTGCTTCGTTAGCCCCTCCGTGCAATGGACCTCTTAATGTTCCTATGGCGGAGGTTATTGTGGAATAGATGTCAGTGAGCGTGGAAGCGGTGACCCTTGCTGAGAAAGTCGAAGCGTTGAGCTCATGCTCGGCATATAAGATCATCGAAACGTTGAAGACTTTCGCCGAGAGATCATTGGGATGCTTGCCTGTCAGCATGTAGAGCAGATTCTCAGCATTGTTGAGCGTTTTGTCAGCGCCAATACTCTTAAGGACACGCGCGTATCTGTAGAAATCCGTCAGTAAGACAGGAACCTGAGCTATGAGATTTTTAGCTCTCTCAAGATTTGCCTCTTTTGATGTCTCCTGATGCTTGCCGTCGTAAAGCCCCAGCAGAGATACGCCGGTTCTAAGTACGTCCATCGGGTGCGAATTCTTAGGAAGTTTATGGATAATTGATGCTACGCCATCTGGGAGAGCACGCTTTCTTGCAAGTTCTGACGTAAATTTCTTGAGCTCCTTTCTGTTTGGAAGTTTCCCCAACAATAGCAGATAAGCAACTTCTTCGTATGTCGCATTCTTAGCCAAATCCTGAATAGAATAACCCCGATAGAGGATATCTCCTGTATCGCTCAGATCACAAATTGAAGAGGTTGCCGCTATTACACCTTCAAGCCCCGGGCTGAAGACAGGAAATTCCTTATCGACGCTTTTGTCCACCAGAGCGTCCTCCAATTCTTCGATCTATCTCTTCATA
>JACPBJ010000200.1 GCA_016180375.1 Nitrososphaerota archaeon
CTGTAGAAGCTATAGAATACATAGCAGAACGGTTCTTGAAGATAAAACTTGAGGAATCTGTAGGCAAATGAGCTTTAGGACTTATCGAGACAGAGTGAAGGAAAGGGTAAGCAAGGCAATAGCGGGGCTTGGCTATCCACGCGTGGAATTTGAGCCTCAGGAGCCTCCAAGAGCAGAGTTCGGGGACATCTATGTAAACGTCGCATTTTCACTTGCAAAGATTCTGAAAAAGAGCCCGCTTGAAATTGCCAAGATTCTTGCCGAGAAGATCGGTGCTGGCCAAGGGCTCTCCGTAGAGCCATACCAGCCAGGCTATCTGAACTTCAGAATCGATTATGCCGAGCTTGCCTACACTGCGCTAAGGGATGCCGGCAGAGCAGGAGGACCTTCTTTTCCGAACCTTGGCAACAAGGAGAGGGTTCTAATTGAGCACACGAGCGTTAATCCAAACAAGGCCCTGCACATTGGGCACGCAAGAAACGTGTTCCTCGGGGACTCTATTGCAAGAATTCTTAACGCTGCTGGCTATGATGTTTCTGTTCTGAATTACGTCGATGATTCAGGCCTGCAGGTTGCGGACATCATCGTTGGATTCCTTCACATGGGTTTTGACGTTGAGCCTCCTAAGCAGCAGAAATATGATCATTATGCTGGAGATTCTGTTTATGTGAAAGTTACAGAGATGTATGAAAAAGACCAGGACCTTCAGGCAAAGAGAAGCGAAGTTCTCAGGGAACTCGAGGACAGGAATTCGAAGACATCGCAATTTGCCGCAAAAATTACGGAAAGGATACTTTTGGAGCAGCTGAAATCGTGCTGGGGGGTCAATGCATACTATGACTGCTTGGTGCTAGAATCGCATATCCTCGCTACGAAGATGTGGGAAAGTTCCTTTGGGACACTGAAAGAAAGAGGAATCGCTCGGTATGCCGAATCAGGAGAGCTTGCAGGATGCTGGATTGCGATTACAAAAGAGGGAGGAGAAGACACGGAGAAAGTTCTGGTGCGAAGCAATGGCACTGCAACATACGTAGCCAAGGACATACCCTTCGCAGCTTGGAAGATTGGTCTTACAGATGATAAGTTTGGCTACAGAGTATTTCTAAAACAACCTAATGAAAAGGTTCTTTGGACGACCACGCTTGATAAGGGTGAAAAGAAGCATCCAGACTTTTGGGGCGCAAAGAGGGCGATCACTGTAATCGATGTAAGGCAGAGAAGGCTTCAGGTCATAATCTCTTCAATACTTGCAGAACTTGTAGGAGAGGAGACAGTTTCGCGCTACACCCATTTAGGCTACGAAGTCGTAACTCTGAGCAAGAATACGGCGAAAGAACTCGGACTTGAGCTCGAAGACAAAAGATTTCTCCAGATGTCTGGCAGAAAGGGGACCTACATCAATCTAGACAATGCCCTTGACGCTCTTCACAAAAAGGCGCTGGAAGAGACTAGAGCCAGAAACGAAGGAGAAGATGATGCATGGCTGAAAGCAACTGCTGAAAAGATAGCGATCGCTGCAATAAGGTATGACATGTTAAAGCAGGATCTCGACAAAATAATCGTCTTCGACCTTCAAGAGTCTCTGAACCTTATTGGAGAAACAGGTCCTTACCTGCTCTATTCTTATGCACGTGCTTCCAGAATCCTTGAAAAGGCTGATGTCGAAGCAGAAATCTCAGCCAAATTATCGCCCCTGTTGGAAAAGGAATGGGAAGTCGCGCTAGTGAAGATGCTTTCAAAGTTCGACCTGAAGGTGTCTGAAGCAGCCGCAAACCTCGCACCGAAAGTTCTTGCAAGGTACGCTTTCGATCTATCCTCCCTGTTCAACGCTTTCTACGAAAAGAGCCCTGTTCTGTCGGAGAAGAACAAGGATTTGAAAAAAGCAAGGTTAGCATTGGTCGTTGCTTTCAGGAACGCTTTAGGCAGAACAGCCGAGTTATTGGGGATAGAAACTCCAACAAGGATCTAGACTCGAAAAAACCTTTAAGCACGGTAGCATCGCGTTCGTTTGAGTTAGACATTGTTTCCATTGCTGATGATTCCAGGACCAACGACTCTTCATTACAGAGTCAGGAAGGTCATGAGCGACCCTCAGGTAGGCCATACGAGCAAAGAATTCTATGAGGCTTTTGTTGATCTTCTGCAACTTACAAAGAAG
>JACPBJ010000201.1 GCA_016180375.1 Nitrososphaerota archaeon
AACTATTTATAACCCTTCTGCACTATTGATGTCCAGTTTATTGCAAAAAGTGAGAAAAATATGCGACAATTGGACGAACAGGAAATAAAGATCGTGAAGACACTGATAAGGAATCCTAGGATTTCGGACAACCAGATAGGGCATCAGACTGGGGTCTCTGTGAGAACCGTAAACAGAAAGAGGAAGAGGCTTGAGGAAGAGGGAATGTTGAGCTATTACACCAATTTGGACCTAGGGCCTGAAGGCACAGGGCAGTTCCTTGCCAGGCACATTTATCTTATCAAATTCAGGTTAGGGATCTCACAGGAGAAGATAATCAACGAGGTCAAGGAAGAGCCCAATGTTCGAACGGTATACACAGAGATGATTTACGAATCGCACCTTGCCGAGATAGACGGGCATACGACGCTGGTAATGATAATCGAGGGGAAGACTGATGATGAAATCAACATCGCTTTCAATTCAAAAATAGTGCCAGCTCTGGAGAAAAATCACGGTAAAGATTGCATCTTCCAAGTGCAAACCATAAGGTTAGGAGGGAGGATAAGACTGTTCCACAATTATCTACCAATGGTGAACATGGGCAAGGGGTTCATCAAGAATTCTTGGAGCGATGATGCGATCTTCGTAGGGCCCATAGCAGCGAAGCAGAAAGACAAAATGCGGCAAATAGAACCCGTATAGCTTCAGCATTCACTATCCTTATTACATTCTTTGAGCCCTTCTAATGCATCAAAAATGACAGTAACAGTGAACATGGGAGAGGCTCCTCACCTTAAGCAACCCATTTTGATCTGCGGATTGCCAGGGAGCGGATATGTTGGCAAACTAGCCGTTGATCACATGATTTCTGAGCTCAAGGCTGAGCAGGCTGGGGAACTATACTCTTACTCTTTTCCTCCTCAAGTTGTGATAAAGCCTGATGGCACTGCAGAGCCTATGAAGAATACAATTTACTCGTACAAAGGCGTAGGCTCAAAACCTGACATGCTGATTTTTACGGGAGACAGCCAGCCTGTTACGCCTGAAGCAAATTATGAGATTGCAGATAAAGTGCTGGAAATTGCCCAGCAGATGGGAGCGCAACAGTTGTACACTTTGGCCGCATATATTACGGGAGCATTTGTTGAGAAGCCAAGAGTCTTCGGTACTGCTACAGACATTGACATGGTCAAAATGATAGAAAAGAACAGCGTCATAATAATGAACGAGGGCACTATTACGGGGATGAATGGAGTTCTTGTAGGTGTTGGGAAGATAAAAGGCATGCGCGGAGTTTCACTTTTAGGAGAAACTTCTGGCTACATCATTGATCCCAAGGCATCGCAGGCAGTTCTTGAGGTTCTTTCAAAAATTCTTGGAATTGAGATTGACATGCGCAATCTTGAGGCAAGGTCGAAGGAGACAGAAGCAGTAATCCAGACCATTGAAAAGATGAGAGGAACTCCAGCTGAGAAAAGGGGCAAGGAAGAGGGTCCTTCGAAGGAATTAGGGTATATCAGCTAGTCCTTCGTATGTATCTTATCACTGCTTTGCTGATTCCTGAGCTGTACTGAAATGCTTTCTTTGGTCTTTCTGCAATCTCAGCAGGTATGCCAAACTTCTTGGCGGCTTTCCTCAGAACGATCTTTCTTTTCTTCTTGGTGCAATCAAATTTTAGTGCTGGCTCAATGGAAAGGCCAAAGCGAACCAACTTGACATTTGCGTAGGGTATGCCAAGGTCAACGAATGGGGATACTGCTTTCTCGTCCCTGTCGAAGTTAAGGCCGTGAGCCGTCATAACATCGTATGCCATCATTCTGCGAACCGCGCTAGCTCCTTCCGAGCAGTAAGTCCTCAGATACCTCTCATAACCTCCAAAAATTTCATCCGCGAGTTGCCCTACGAGCATCGTGTCATAGCTTTCCTGATGGGCGGTTTGCGATGCGAACATCATGCCCAGAGCAATGCTCGTGTCTATTGGCGAGTGAACTTCTGCGATTTTCTGAATCCACGGTATCTTTTCGTGGACTTCTTTTTCAGTAATGCTAATTTCGAGCAGATCGAGCCCGAGCGCTTTCGCAGAGCTCCTTCGAGCGCTTGCATCATGTGATCCCTCTACATGAACAGATACCGCAAGAACCTTTGAAAAATCACTTGCCACAGCTGCCAG
>JACPBJ010000128.1 GCA_016180375.1 Nitrososphaerota archaeon
CAACATGAAGACACCTGCTTGAAAGGGAGACTATGGAACGAGCTCGGTCTAGTAGAGGTTCCTTCAGAGGATCAGCGGAAGGCCATCTTGGGTTGGCTGTGGTCGGCAGGTGATAGGTCGAGATGAGAGTATTCGGCAAGTCTGGAAATGAGATTCTAATTCTGGCACTGCCAGGTGAAGCTGCAAGTCAGGGTGAGTATCTTGTCATAGAGGATGGTTCTCCTCGCAAGAAGATGGTGGTTCAGGTTTATAATGAAACATATCTTGATGTTGCAGGGCTCGCTGAAGAAATTGTAAGAGACCAAGTCATGGAGGCATCAATTCGAGGTGCTGAACATGACCCATATGATATCAAGAGCGTGTCATCGCTGATAAGAGATTCAAGGTTGCTACATTGCAAGGTAAGAGGAGTCATTGAGGATGGACATTTCCGCACTTCGCACGACTGGCTTCCTTCTAGAGTAAAGTCGAAAGTGTATCGAATCTCATTGAAGGATCTTTTTGCTGCGGTGGGCAGGCCAGGGAAGAGGATCATTAATCTTGGCAAGGGAAGATCAGGTGAAAGCTTCGAAATATTGGCAGAGTCCATAGATGGAAGGTTGAATATTATTACTGGTAAGAAAGAATCAGGCAAGTCGCACCTCGCAAAGATGCTCGCTTCAAAGATCGTAGAGTTGGGAGGTTTTGTCTTTGTACTGGACATAAACGATGAATATGTATCTCTAGACCAAAAGAGAACCGGGGAGCACAGTAGCATTTCGGGAAGAACCTTTCGACTTGTTCCCGGAGGTTCCTTGAAGTTCGGACTGGGATACCTTGGGCTACGAACGATGTGCTCGATTCTTCAACATACGCTTGAAGTGCCTGGCGCATCAATGAGGGAATTTATCAGAATTTGGGAGCACTTGGAAAGAGAAGGAAATCTTTCTGTTGATGAGCTTGGACAGGCAATAGCAAGTTGGAGGGCCAATGAGTTTGTCAAAGATGCCCTATTCTCACGCTATCATACTCTACTTTCATCTGGTCTTTTCGCTCGACGCGGCGATGATTCAGCCCGCTTTGAGGACATTCTGTCAAAGCTTCCCAAGGGAGGGTTGATTGTTCTTTCCCTAGCGCATGTTCCTACTCATATAAGGAGGATGACTGTCGAGTTGCTGCTTTCGAAGCTTGTTGAGCTCTTGGAGAAGAGAAAGATTCCGCCATTATTTTTGTTTGCAGAAGAGGCACACCTCTACCTTCGTGAAACTCACTGGGATGATATTGTAACTAGAATGCGGCATTTTGGCATCTTCACGACATTCGTTACGAACCAGCCTGATGCTCTTGGGGACGGGGTATACAGGCAAGCAGACAACATCTTCCTGTTTAACTTCACAAATGACTCTGATCTCGAGTTGATATCAAGGGCGACTGTTGCCGATACAGAGACCATCAAATCCATAGTGAGAACATTGCCTCCAAGGAACTGCATGGTTTTGGGAAAGGTAGTTTCAGACCTTCCGGTGCTTGTAGAAGTAAAGGAGTCGGAACTCAATACCAGAGGGGAGACCAGGCTGTTCTTCTCTGTAGATAACTGAAAAGTTCGCTAAAATGTTAAAAAGACTTAGCTACCTAACGTATGCCGTTGAACCCGTCGGCCGACGAAATCGTGGCGAAGATTGGTGGCAATGTGCTTCTGAGTTTTAATGCGGGCCTGATGTTAAGGTCATGGCGTGAAAGGCTGGGAATAAAGCAGAACAGCGTTGCCAAAAACATGGAAGTTTCTCCATCTGTGCTCAGCGACTATGAGAGCGGAAGAAGGACATCTCCTGGAGTTGTATTCGTAAGGCGCTATATTGAAACTCTTGTTCGGCTGGATCAGGAGAAGAATAAACTGCTCGAGAAACTGGTCTACACAGCGGATAGGAAGGAAATACTTGCGATGGGGGAATTCAAGAAACCTGTAAAGGCCTCAGCAGTCATGGATGCACTTTCTGTGACTATTCTCACAGGTTCCGACAGTATGGACGCAAGTCTCTACGGCTATACGGTTCTTGACAGCATAAACACGATTTATACGCTATCCGGCTTGGACTTTTACAGGATATTCGGCGCTACGACAGAAAGGGCGTTGATATTCACAAGAGTGGGGATGGGAAGGTCTCCACTAGTAGCTATAAGGGTATCTCAGCTCAAGCCTAGGATGGTGGTGCTTCACGGTCCAAAGGTTGTCGACCCATTGGCAATCGAACTCGCCCAGAAGGATAAGATAATTCTGGGGCTTTCTCATTTGGAGAATGAAAAGCAATTCATAGAGGCTCTGGAAAAGCTATAAGCCAAAAGTATTTGTACCTCTTAGGGCATAGCAAAAGAGAACCTTTTGCCTTTTTCTACGGTAGAGATTGCATTCTTTACAATAATACTGGCAGTGCTATGCTTTCTGGCATACCGCATTCGTGCTTTGGATAGGGCTGGCACTGTAGCTGGTGGCGTTGTAGGATGGATAGTATTCTACGTTGGCGGCTTACAGTGGTTCATTGCTTTGATATTCTTCTTCCTCGTTTCATCCCTTCTCACGAAGTACAGATACAACGAGAAGCGCAGTCTTGGATGCGCACAAGAGAAAGAAGGAGCGCGAGGCTGGAGAAACGTCTTCGCAAATGGTGGTATTTCTCTGGTTTTCGCTTTAAATGAATTGGTTATTGGAGGAGACATCTACGCAGTTGCATTCCTTGGAAGCGTTGCAGCTGCTTTTGCTGATACTTTAGGCACGGAAGTAGGGCTCCTGAGCAAGAGCGAGCCAAGGCATATCCTCCCTCCTTTCGGAAAGGCTATTCCTGGAGAATCAGGGGCTGTTAGCGCTCTAGGCTTGATTGCAAGTTTTACAGGCGCCATCTCTGTAGGAATTCTTTCCGTTGCGATGGGTCTGATAAGCGAGAACCCCTTCTCCCTCGTCTTTGCAGTTATGGTCGGAGGTTTCACAGGTGCGATTTTTGATAGCATTCTGGGCTCAACGGTTCAAGGAATGGGACGATGCGTAGTTTGCGGTAAGCAGACAGAATCCCTAAACCATCACGGAAATCCTACTCGCCATTTGAAGGGCATCAGAATATTTGAAAATAACATAGTAAACTTTGTATCTACGGCGCTTGGCGGTGTCGTTACAGCAACGATCTTCGCAATTCTCTAATCTTGTAAACGGACAAGGGAGCTGAGATGGTTTTGGATTTCCTCTATCTTTATCCTCTGCTGGCTCATCGCGTCCCTGTCCCTTAGTGTAACAGTGCCGTCTTTCATCGTATCATAGTCTACGGTTATGCAAATAGGAGTTCCGACTTCGTCTTGTCTTCTATACCTTCTGCCTATCGAACCTGATTCATCATAGAAAACGGGAAAATCC
The DNA here is from genome assembly GCA_016180375.1 of Nitrososphaerota archaeon. Classification (GTDB taxonomy): domain Archaea; phylum Thermoproteota; class Nitrososphaeria; order Nitrososphaerales; family UBA57; genus JACPBJ01. The sequence goes on from JACPBJ010000128.1 coordinate 3,380, forward strand.
CTCTTCAGCGAGTGGTAAATATGTTGAGCTTTCTCGGGCAGGCCATCCTTGTTAACTAATGGAAAGATGCCTGCAACTATCGGAGCCAATTGCGGCTTTATTCGTAAAACCTCCCTGTCATTTTCTTTGGCGTAGGCATGTTCAATAACGCAGTAAATGCTCCTGTCTACCCCCATTGAAATCTCGAAGATATGCGGGAGCACTTTTTCATTGTCATCTGGAACGGTCACATCGTGGTTGCTGACTTTCCCATGCCTTCCCATGTCGTAGTCAGATCTGTAGTTGCAAGCTACCAGTTCCATCCATCCTAACGATGTCTGAACTTCAAAATCAAATGCGCTTCGTGCATAGAAAGCCCTGTCTTCTGGGCTGAGTTCCCTGAACCTTGCCCTCTTTGTATCTATTCCTGTCTTGTCGTAGAACTCTTTCAGTAGAGCCAAATAGTAGGCGACGAGCTGATTCGGCACGATCTTCTGGCTGACGCTCTCTTCTGCAGTAACCTCTATGAATGTTCCATCGGCTCTCTGTATGGGAAGCTTGACATCTTTTACGTCTTGAAATTTTGCCTGATCGTCGGCTTTCTTGAGGTTGAAGAATACCTCTATCTCACATTGATAGAATTCTCTTAATCTGACTAGGCTCTGCCTTGGCGCGATCTCGTTGCGGAAGCTTTTTCCAAATTGGGCGAACCCTATGGGCAGTTTTAATCGCATCGTCTTGAATAACCTTGGCGCATCTACGAATATGCTCTGGCAGGTCTCGGGGCGGAGGTATGCATCATCGTCCTTAGGCCCTATCCCGACTCTGAACATCATGTTGAACCTTTTGACCCTGCCGTAATCGCCTTTGCAGTTGGTGCACTTTAGGTTGTGCTTGGCTATCAGGGCATCATATTCTTGCTCTGGAAGCCCCTCTGGAAGGCTGATTCCTGCTCTTTCGGAAATCATCCTGTCAGCTCTTGTCGTTGTGCCGCATTTTGTGCAGACAACTATCGGGTCGGCGAAGCTTTCTAGATGGCCAGAAGCGACAAAGACGTTCTTGGACATTATCTGTGTGCCATCGATTTCTACCATGCCATCTCTTCTTACCAACTCCCTTCTCCAGAGGTTCACATAGTTGTTCTTCAGAGCGACTCCTAATGGACCGTATTCCCAGAACCCTGCCTGGAAGTCAGAGTAAATCTCGCAGCTGGGCGAAAAGAACCCATGCTCTATTGCCAGTTTGTAAATCTCGTCGTAACTCATACTTCCAGAAATCGATCTGGTAAGTATTCTTAAGCGTATCTAGTGCTTATTGGCGTACCCTGTACAAAAGCTAGATGGGCTGCAAGATATGGAGGGGGGCTACAATATAAAGCAGGGTTGGTTACTAACAAAGTACCCTAGTATGAACTATACGGGGGGAGTCTGCATGAAGCATGAACTAGAAAACAAGATTGATGAGGTACAGAAATTTATGTTGTTCTGATTACTTCATGGTGCTGAGAAAGCCTCTGCAATTGCATGAGATTGATCTGATAACTAAAATGGGTATGACGTTGGGTCCCACTCCATTGAAAGGAATGGGGAGAATCATGTTATGTCCATTTTAGTTATCAGAACCCTAGGGAACATGTGCGAGGGGCTAAAGTTTTATTCATTCATCTAATCCGGTCGCCTTAATGGAACAGAAGCGACTCTTTGGCACAAACGGCATTCGAGGAATCCCAGGCAAAGACCTTACGCTTCACTTTGTTGCTGAGATGGGGCTTGCCATAGGCACTTTTCTGGGCAAGGGAGTGGCTCTAGTAGGGCATGATGTAAGAAACTCTTCCCCGACTCTTGCAATGGCTGTTGCTGCTGGACTGCAAGAAGCTGGCATCGATGCATCTAATGCCGGACTGCTTCCAACTCCTGCCGCCCAATTTGCGATAAGGAAACTCGGTTACGATGGAGGAGTGATAATCACCGCATCTCATAACCCTCCGGAGTATAACGGAATCAAAGCCTGCAGCGCCAACGGGGTTGAGGTTTCGCGGGATGATGAAGGAACCATTGAGAAAATTTACTACGATAAGAAGTTCAAAAGAGCAGACTGGAAGACTGTAGGCAGATCCCTAGAAGAGCCAAGAGGGATAAGGGTATACATCAGTGCTATAGTTTCTCAAGTTGATGCCGAGGCTATCAGAAAGAGGAAACTTACCGTAGTAATGGATACGGGTAATGGAGCCCAGAGCGTCGCCGCCCCTTACATCGCCGAAGAGCTGGGCTGCAGAATCATATCGCTGAACGGGCATCCTGATGGAAACTTCCCTGGCAGGGGGGCAGAACCCACTCCCGATACTCTCTCAGCGCTGTCAAAAGCTGTAATCGCTTACTCCGCGGATTTCGGTGTAGGCTATGATGGAGATGGTGATCGATCGATTTTCTGCGATGACAAAGGAATAGTGCATTACGGCGACAGGAGCGGTGCAATCCTTACGGATCATGTTTTGCAGACTCGAAAAGGGAACCTAGTCGTAACTACAATCGCTACGTCGCAAGTGGTGGATGACGTGGCAGAGAAGCACGGTGCAAAGGTTCTTCGCACTAGGGTTGGGAGCGTCGATGTTACCAAGGAGATGATAGACAAGAAAGCAGTTTTCGGTTTAGAGGAAAATGGAGGTTGTTTCTTCGGGCCTCACATTGAGGTAAGAGATGGAGGTATGACGACGGCTCTTATGATGGAGCTGCTTGCAATGACGAAGGACACTCTATCAGCAGCACTTTCCAAACTTCCAAAATACCATCAGGCAAAGCTGAAGTTCGAATGTCCTATTGATAAAAGAGCAAAGGTGATTGAAGAAGTCACCCACAAAGCGCAGGGTAGAATTGATACTCAAGACGGTTTGAAGATATTGGATGGTAAAACATGGGTGCTTCTGCGACCTAGTGGAACTGAACCAATATTGCGCTTATTCGGCGAATCTGACAACAAAGAGAAACTTGACTCCATGATGCAGAAGTACAAAGAAATGGTTCAAGCAGCGATAAACTCGTTGCACTAGAATAGTCTTTGTTTCAGCATTGCTATATATTCCGCAGACCAACCTGATGCCGCAGGTGTCAAGAATTAAGCCTTGCGGGAAAGGTTGGAATTGTTACAGGTAGCAGCATGGGCATAGGCGAAGCAATCGCCAAGAGATTATTGAAGGATGGAGCCAAGCTCGTCTTAGCAGACATCAAAGATCCAACTTGGGATGTTCCCAGCGAAGCCATCTTTGTAAGATGTGATGTTTCCAAAGAAAAGGACGTTCAGGAAACTGTCAATGCAGCGATGCAAAAGTGGAAGAGGCTTGACATCGTAGTCAACAATGCAGGGATTTTTCCTTTTGTTCCGCTTCAATTGATGACCGAAGAGCAGTGGGATAAGGTGATGAACATCAATGCCAAAAGCGTATTCCTATTTACGAAACATGGCTCTGCAGTTATGGGTAAAGGAGGGCGAATCGTCAACATATCTTCAATCGCAGCGATCATCGGTTATAGCGCATTAAGCCATTATTGCGCGAGTAAAGGTGCTGTTTCTGCATTTACAAGAGCCGCGGCTTTAGAACTTGCACCCAAAGGGATAACGGTCAATGCCATTGCACCCGGCGGGATACAAACACCGGGCGCATCTGCTGTAGCCATTGACGAGCAGCAGATGAAGGCGTACCTTCAAGCAATACCTCTGGGAAGAATGGGACAGCCACAGGAAATAGCAGAAGTCGTTGCTTTTTTGGTCTCAGAAGGTTCGAGCTACATGACCGGTCAGACCGTAGTTGTAGATGGTGGCTGGACGATACAATAACAAACCTCCATATGGAGGAAAGTCTTGATCACTTTATCTCACATCGGGTCTAAAGTGAATCCATCCTCGCCTTTCCAGCCTCTTTCCCTTTAGATAGACCCCCTCACCTTTCTTAACAATCCCTATTCGGATTATAGAACTGCCTGCCTTCGAGCAAGCTTGCTCAAACTTCTTGGCCTTTCCTCTGCCTGCGCAAAAGACCATTTCATACTCTTCGCCTCCATAGAGTGCGAGCTCGTCTGCTCTGAGATTATTGGCCTTGGAAAATTCCTCCAGGCCATTTGCAATCGGTACTTTCTGTAGATGGATTGAAACATTGCTAGCTTCTGCCATTTGATAAAGAGATAACGCGAGTCCATCACTCGAGTCTATAGATGCAGACGCATTATTTTTCAGAATGCTTGCTAGCCTTGGCTTCACACTAGGCAGGAGTACTGAACGGATGGCTTTCTCTTTGAAACTAGCCTTAGCTTTCAAAAGATCTTGCATGATCTTCAAACCAGCCGATGGTAGACCAAACTCTCCAGAAACATAGACATAGTCACCCACTTTCGCACCTGCTCTGGAGGTTATCGATTCCCCGTTCCCAAGCATTATACAATCAATTACAAGGTCATCGCATTCGTTCGTATCCCCTCCAAGAAAATCTACTCCTAACTCATCTCTAGCAACCTTTACACCCTTTGCTAGACTCTCGATGTCTTTGGCTGAATAGGATCGTGGGATACCAAATGAAAGCATAAAACAAATAGGCCTAGCACCCTTCACCAAAATATCGCTGGCACACATTATAACAGCCTTCCTTGCTGCCTGCCAGAGCTCCATCCGATTCGGAACATCCGTCTTCCCTACAAGCATGTCGTTTTTGAGAACTAGCAACTCTTTCCCACGAGGAAAATATGCCACATCATCTCCAATTCTTGAAAAAGGCTTTTTCGGATGACCTAGCACTTTGACAAATGTCTTAATGATTTCAGTTTCGTCCAACTTGGGCAATGTTCTGCTAACCTGCCTCTTTGATGGCAGACGCTATCATCTTCCCATACTTTTCCGCAATCTCTTCTACCTTAGCAGCAGTTTTTGCTTCAACCGATAATCGCATCACATCTTCAGTATTTGACGGCCTTATCAGAACCCACGAATCTTCGCTGGGAGAGATCCCAATCCCATCAATAGTCTGCGCGTCAGGAATCTTTCCTTTCAGAGCATCCATGACTATAGGCGCGATGGCCCTACTGCATTTTACCTTTCTCCTCTCCTGCTTGAATTCTTCTATTCCTTCACAAACTTCTTTCAGACTGCCATGCATAGTAATAAGCCTCAGAACCATTGCAGAAATTAGTAGCCCGTCTCTACACATGTTCATTGGCGTATAGATGAAACCTCCACTGCTGCCCTCTCCACCAGAGGTGCAATTCTCTTCAAGCATCGTTCTAAGGACGTTTGATTCGCCGACCTTCGCGCGATAGATTTTTGCGTTGATTGACTTTAGATAATTAACCACAGCAAGAGACGTATCGACGCTGATGCAGGCTTTGCCAAGCCCCTCAGTTTCTGCAACGAATCGTAAGCCAAAAAGCAGCGTATAATCAGCAGGCAGTTTCATCCCTTGCTCGTCCATTATAACAAGCCTGTCGCCGTCGCAGTCGTAAGCGAAGCCTACATCGCATTTGTTGCTACGAACCGCGATAGAGAGTTCCTCAAGCGCATCAGCCGTAGGGTCTATTGTTCGAGAGAATATCCCTGCTGATGAATTCAGGCTCAGAACCTTTGCGCCGAGTTTCTCCAGAGCGTGCGGAAGGAACCCGCATGTAGCCCCTCCTCCAAGATCAAGAGTAACTTTAACATCTTTGCAGGTATCCTCGCCGACAAACGCGGTTATGTCACGAGCGTAACATGGCTGAGCATGAAAGTATTTGCCAGTTTTGAAAGCCCCTCCATCTGACATCAGCTGCCGAATTCTCTCTAATTCATCTTCGAATACACCTCTTCCTGACTCGACAATGAACTTAGCTCCGTTCCATTCCGGAGGGTTATGGGAAGATGTTACTGAAATGCCTCCCACACTCCCTCTAACTTTGACCTCTCTGAAGACAGCAGGTGTAGAAGTCACCCCAAGATCAAGAACCCTGCACCCACGCGAGAGAAGACCTGAAATTACGGCATTTGCAGCCATTTCTCCAGTCTTTCTTGTATCCCTGCCGACGATGCAAGTCTCTCCCTGTATGAATTCACCAAATGCCTGGCCGACTGAAAGGAAGTTCTGCACTGCTAGGTCTGAGCCGACAATGCCTCTAAGACCCGATATGGAGAGAATGGGCAATTTAAGAGCTTGCAGTGGTGAATTCTATATAAAGAAAAACAGAGCCTCTATTCTTCTAGGCCCAGGCCCGATGGCTTACGCTGCGTTGGTCTGATCTTCGGCCTCTTCACATTGATTCTTCTTATTCTCTGCTGCAATTCATCGAAGATGTCTGATAGCTGGGCACCATCTTTTGAGAAGTTGTATACATTGCTATGCGTAGCTATTGACACCTTAACTTCGTATCGCCTGCGTTCCTTCTCCCTGAGCGTCTTGAGAATCTTTATCGTTGCCCTAGCCTCCACAATATCCATGCTCTTCGATATGGCCGAAATTATTCTGGAAAACTTGGTCTTTGCAGTTTCAGCTTCAAACGGATCGTCTGGCAGACCAACGATGTATATAGAAGGAGGTTGCTCGGGCTCCTCTACAAGAATCTTTACAATGTCTCTTAATGTCACTATTCCTTGAAGTTCATGCGCCCAAGTTACCAGAGCAGCATTAGCCCGCATCTTTAGCATCTGTCCAACCGACTTCTGAATACTATCACTGGGCTCAAATTCCAGGGGGGTTGTGTTCATTATACCATCCACGGGGTAGTCAAGCATTCTCTTGGTACCAACAGCCTTGGCGCCTACGGCAGCGGGCTGCCTTTCAGGTGGTATAGATGTGTAAAGAATTTCGCTAGAATCTACCATCCCGACAAGTTTCTCGTTCTTCAGAACAGGAAGATGGTCTATCTTCCTCCTTAGCATCAGGCCTTTGGCTTTCAAAACGCTATCGTCAGAAGAAATTGTGATTGGATGAGGTGTCATTATTGATGAAACTTTTGCATTTGGCATAACTGGTTCCATAGCCTCCACAACGTCTTTTACATGCAATGCTCCAACGATCTTCCCTTTCTCAATGACTGGCAGCGCACGGATTCTATAATCACTTAAAATTCTTACAGCACTTCCAAGTTTTTCCTCGGCGGAAAGCTTTGGCACAGTGTTTGCTATAGTTTCGAGCTTCCTCGTCGTAAGAATCTTTGCATTAAGGAGCTGCGATCAGAGCTTCGCCCATCAAAATGCCAATGTTCGTTTGCCTTAGTTCTTGCATCGCCTTTGCCCTCTGTTTTCCTATATTTTAATGGTAAATGCCGCTACCTAGGACCCGTAAATCGGTTATCCTCTTAAATAGAACAATTTGCCTTTTGAACAGTGCAGGAAGCAAGTTAGATGGGTTACGAATATGCAAGTCGCGAAAGCTCGGAAAGGTTCGCCAGAACACTGAGGATAATCCTTGTCGTCGTGGTAGCCCTCTTTGTTCTCTGGTCTGCAACTTCGCAGAGCCTTTGGATCTGGCTCAATGTGCTTGAATTCGGTGACATCTTCGTCAGGCCATTTATCTTTGAATTTTATGGAGGGCTAATACTAGCAGTAATTGCACTTTTTAGAATTGATTTTAGAAATAGGCGCTCAATATCCTGGTGGGTAATCAATATAATAATCCGAATCTTTCGAGAAAGGAACTACGTCAATAGCGTAACTCCTGCTTACTTGGACTTTAGGCGCTTTAAACTGACACCTGCGAGATTCTTCCTCTGGCAAACAACTAAAGTTCTGGCAGGTGCAATGCTCTTCAGGAACCTTTTCTTTGGTCTAACCATCTTCGCTATCTCCAATGGAGAATCGATAGACATCTCGGGTTTGTGGAACATGCTCGCCCTGCCATTTGTTACTCCCCCGTCTGACATGCAGTACGCAAGAGAAGTCATAGTTCCATTGATACCTGCGCTAACGCTTTTGGTAAGCCCGTTACTTGGAGCTCTTTCTGTAAGGTTTGGCCTGCTCTTTGCTGTGACCCAGATATTCGCTATAGCCAGCCCATCGGAGGAAGAAATGATCGAGGAACGAGTGCACTGGTACAGGCGCATAGCTCCTCTAGAATTCTTGGCTTCGGTCAGTTTGGCTTGGATGGCTCTAGGATTGTTCTTCCCTTCAAACATCGACTATAACACTCGCTACATCATTGTAGGCATGCTCGTACTTTCCGTGGCTCTGGGAGTGTACTCTTACAGGGACAGGGCTAGGCGCGCATTAAGGATAGTTTCTTGGCATCAAGTAGCATTAAGGATAATTCCAATAGTTCTGATAGTACTTCTGGCTGGTTCCATGGTTGCAGTGAATAACAGCATAGCGGATGCGCAAAAGGTGGAATGGCTAGGGCCTTATGTGATGCAGCAGGTTTCTGTAAACAGACAGATTGCTGAACTTGACGCTATCAAGGAAGACCCTTACTCTTTCGGGCTAAAGACTTTCGGTCGCGAGAATATTTCTGCTGAGCTTCAGAAGGTGAATGACTTGATAGGCAAAGTCAGACTATGGGATCAGGAGTCTGCTTTCATCAAACTCAAGCCGGAGATAGGGTTGATACCGTTTGTCGATTTCGTAGATTCGGATATACTTCGCTTTAACGGCTCTCTGTTCTGGAGTGCATCTGTCAAACCAATACTCCCATCATCTCTCCGAAGCGAGGACAGATGGTACGCTCAGCACCTTCATTACACTCACGTTCCAAACGGTTTCCTGCTGCTTGAAGGCAACAACGGAAGCATAGTCGACTCATCGAAATTCTTCACGCAAAGGACTATCTACTACGGAGAAGGCGGCTTGTTCAGTCAGACTTGGTCTGCATTTACCGTGCAGAGAGATAGAAGCGAAGAGCTTGGAGGCGTGTTTTACAATGGTACTGGTGGGTTAAAGATCAGCCCACCATTAAGCTGGTTCTTTGATCCGAATTTCTTCTGGGCGTACAGGGACAAAGCGGTTCAGGTTATGAGATACAGAGATGTAGATGAAAGAATGGAGACCTTGTTCCCATACTTTGAATACAGGTTTGGCGATTCACGCTTGGACATACTTCCAGTCACTGACGGAAAGAATTCTTACTATCTTGTCCCTCTTATCGTAAGGATAGAAACTACCAATGTGCCATGGAGCATAGGGAATCCTATGCTAAAGCTTGTAGGATATGCCACTGTTGATACTTACAACGGAAACATCAAATTGTACGTTACAGGCAAGGACTTTTTCAGCAAGCTATTCCTCAGGACATATGCTGATTACGCTGAAACAACAATTCCAAGTTGGCTGACATCGCAACTCAGGTATCCAGAGGAGCTCTTTACATGGCGAGTTGACATGTACAATTTCTACCATGTAACCGACTCCTCAACTTTCATCGTGGCAAGAGAATTCTATGAAATCCCGAGCAAGCTCAATGCTTACTATGTGATAACCAAACCTCCGTCTTTCGACAAGCCAGAGTTTCTGGGCATCCTTTCTCTTGAGCTGAGGGGAGCGGGAGGTAGAAACCTTGCAGGCTATATGGTGGTAAGGAACGATTATGAGCATTTGGGAGAAATGAAGTTCTATCAAGTGCCGCTTGACTCTGCGACGAAATTATTGGGTCCAACCGCAGTAGTAGAAGCTCTTGAGAGGAATCCCGAATTTTCCACTCTGAAGACGTTACTGCGCAATCCCAGACTGGGAGACAACATTCTCTACAGGATTGGAGACTTCGACGTATACTTCATTCCTGTTTATACCGCAGGATCTGGAGGCGTGGTTGCGGAACTTGGCACCGTAGCAGCAGTTGGAGCCGCGTTCAATGGACAGTACCATGTTGGGCTAGGGTCGGATGCTCAGAGCGCATTTCAGCACCTTCTTGAGAGGATTGCAGGTGAAAGCGGGAAACCTTTTGAAGGCCCTCAAAGCACAAACCTTAATGATTTGCTGCAAAGAGCAGATATTCTCCTTAAATCGTATACAAGTTCGTGGTCGCAGGGCAAATATCAGGAAGCAGGGAAGTCTCTGGATGAGTTCATTCAGATCTGGAACCGCATCGTCGAATCTAGGAGGCAGGGAGGAGGTTAGCCGGTGAAGGTTAGAAAGAAGACGGACATTGAAGAAATGGTTAACTCAATACTGCTAGTCGTAGGCATAGTAGTTCTGGGAACAATAGTTGTCGTGGTGACAAGGTTTCAGCGGGGCTTACTGGCTTTTGTGCTGTCTGCATTGGCCGTAGGATTGCTGATATTCTGGTTGGTGGAGCTGAGGAGGATGTTCAAGAGTCCCGACTTGAAAGGGCAGCAGCGAAAGTGGACATACGACATAATAGCAGCAAATGATGAGATAACATTCGTGGCAGAAGTGCCCGGCCCTGATGATACCGTCATGGTAGAGCTCAATGATGGAAAGCTCAGGGTTAAGGGCACAAGGGATTTTGCCAAGGAAGTGGAACTGCGTGAGCAAGTTGAGCTGATTAGTTCGACATGCGTGAATGGAATACTGAATGTAAGACTTAGAAAGGTCGCAAAGCAGTACAAAGAATGAACCCGATGTTTAAGGCCGCAATAGAAAGAGTTTCCCGCATCGAAATTAAAGACTTCGACCTTGAGCACTCTCTGGTATGCGGTCAGGTATTCCGCTGGCGTCGGAATAAAGGATGGTGGTATCGAGCCATAGAAAATGGCATCGTAAAAGTCAGAAAGGCAGGAAATTATTTGGAACTTGTGGGGACAGAAGGGGTGGATTGGGGTAATGTACTTTCGAGCTATTTCCGACTCGGTGACAACTTGGGAAAGATACTTTGCGAGATAGACAAGGATGATTTTATCTCTCAAGCCATAAGGAGATACAGAGGGCTGAGGCTAATACGGCAAGATCCTTGGGAATGCATCATAAGCTACATGATAGCAACAAATTCGAACATCCCTCAAATCGAAAGAAACTTGGAGAATCTGTGCAGATCGTTTGGGAAGCGAATCATCTTCGATGGTATGGACTTCTATACCTTCCCAACAGCAGAGGCATTAGCGAGGACCGATGTTTCAACATTACGAGCTTGCAAGGTAGGTTATCGGGCAGAGTTCATCGGGGCTACTGCTCAGGCATTAGCGAGCGGAGGCTCCATTTTCCAGAGTTTGAATTCGTTGCCCTATGAAAGCGCAAGGGAACTGTTGCTAGAGAAACTTGACCAGCGAAAGGTCTTCAAGGGAATCGGACCGAAGGTTGCAGACTGCATACTGCTTTTTTCTTTTGACAAACTCGCGGCTTTCCCTACGGATGTTTGGATACTTAGGACAGTGTTGCAGAAGTATTCGCACCTGTTCGAGAAAGAGTACTTGTCAAAGCTCTCGCTAAAAGCATCCAAAAGGTCATTAGGAGTCAGGGATTACTACATAATCTCTCGGAAAATGAGGGAGTATTTCGGCAGATTTGCAGGCTATGCACAAGAGTATCTTTACCATTTTGCAAGGACAGGCTAGGTCGATAACCAAGACTTCAGAGCAGTTACGTTCTTTTCCTTCTTTGTAGACCTCTGCTTATCCACATATAATCTAAGTTTCTTCGCAACTTGTGGCGTAATGTTTGCCTCTTTGAGCTCCTGCAGTGAGAAGCCTCGCCCTGCCCTTGAAAGGGCTTCGGAGTTGTGAGGGTTAACGCGTGCTATTGGAACAGGACCCGATGGTTTGTGAATCTTCGCCTTAGGCTTGGCTTGGGCCTCGGTACTTGCGGTGGGTTGCTTGTCTTTCTTTGGCTTTGATTTGGAACTCATACTCGCCCCTACATTGCAGGAGTTTTAATCTCTTGCCTAGCTTGCACGTATGAACAGAACTTCGATTGCAGCGCCCAAGAGCAAGAATATCGCCATGATACCTATAACAACTCCTGTTCGCCTCAGCCCTGACCTAGCTCTCTTTCTGATTATACCTCGAAGCAGATATGTCCCTTCCGTGACGCCTGCTGCATACGATAGGAACTCAAACCAGAAGAATGGCGTCAGCGCAACAGCAAGAAGGAGCAAAGGGCCACTGATATTCATCGTTATTCCCGTTGCGCCAAAAACGAGTCCCGTATTGTAGATTATTATCCCAGCGAGGACTGCCCCAAAACCCGGAATTATCATGAGCAGAGTTGCGCGAAAATTGTTCAGAAATATCGTGTCCACGGAGACTTTCTGTGGAAGCACCTGCTTTGCCTGATCGATTATCTCTTGAGCTTCCTTCTCTTCAATAGGCATGCTTGCCGATATGAACGCTATGCCTATGAGAGCCACAAGCACGACTGCAAAGAGCCTGAACCAGTTCCTCGGGAAGAGCTTAGGTTTGGGCTCCGGTAATGAATTCTCCAATGT
>JACPBJ010000129.1:0-10481 GCA_016180375.1 Nitrososphaerota archaeon
CAATCGGAGATGACGTAATTATCGGGGAGGGTTGCATTTTGACGGAAACTAAAATCTATCCTCACAAAATTATACCCGATGGGCTAAGAATAGCTAACCGGACAATAGAGTAGAATTGATTGTGCCGCAAATTAATTTCTATGCTCGCTGTAATTCCGAGCTTAGCCGAGTCAAGAATCCAAATCTTGTATGGTCTTTGATAAACTGGGGGTATAGCTTGCCATCAGTCACCTTCTTAAAGGTCTGTCGCGGATTCACATGCTTGATAGGTGGGATTTCTCCATAGATACTATTTGCCAAAAAACTTCCATCAAGCAACTCGAAGTAGGCTACTCCTCCGTGATTTCTAACAGGATCGTATTCACCTTCCACGCCTCTATATACAAGGTTTGACATAACCAGCAATTTGTCACTCGCGTTGACTGTTACATGCCAATAGCCAGGAGGAATAAAGACCATGTCGCCCTGTTTTGCTCGTACCAGAACCACTTCGATCAAATGCCCTTGTTCGACTTGTTGTAAAATAAAATCTGCTTCGCCTTCTATAACTTCATAAAGTTCAGGATAGGAGAAACCCTCTAGTCCCACTTTATGGTAATGACCCAGCGTCTTATTCCGTTCAATCCCAAGATGCAATGGTTCTACGATGGTTATGTCGAACCTTAACTGAGCCGCATCGAATATAGCAGCATCGTTCTCCCTTTTTACATCCCGATACATGTAATAAAGTGGAGTGCTAGGATCGCTTTTATCTGCGAAATCTTTGTCATATAACACTTCTTTAAGTTCTCGGAGAACCCGAATATGGGGTCTTACTTGCTTGTTCTCGACATATAGAAACTTATCATCATCGTACTCCACATATGGGACATCGTACAAGTTTCTTCGCATGTATCTCAATCTTGGACAGAGGAAAATTGTAGATCTATGTTCGGACTCTTAACTCTTTATAATTATCGATACAAATTCAACTTTCTAGGTAATTAGGGTTCATGAGCCTCAAGAATATTTTCCGTGCCTACGATATCCGCGGAATCTACGGGAAGGATTTGACGGAAGAGACTGCTGAGTTAGTCGGCAAGGCTTTCGGAACCTTGGTTGGGATTGAAAAGACCATTGGTGTGGGAAGAGATGTCCGATTAAGTGGAACAAGCCTAAAGCAGAAGGTGATTGACGGTCTGATTTCAGTCGGCTGTAACGTAATTGATTTTGATATGGTAACTACGCCAATGCTTTCGATTTCTGTAAGAAATGAGAAAATCGACGGAGCAGTGATGGTTACCGCTTCTCATAATCCAGCAGAGTGGAATGGATTCATTTTGATCGACAAACACGGCCATTTTTGCTCAGAAGGAATGGGTATGGAGAAGATAAGAGAGATTTTTGTCAATGGCGAATTTGCAAGATCCACCGGATACGGGAATGTAAGAAAGAAGAATGCGCTGAACGGTTACCAAGACCTCATTTTAGGCAAAGTAAGAACTATGCAGAGACTAAAAGTGGTTGTAGATCCTGGTAACGGGTCCGCATCTCTTATTGCCAAGAGAATTTTCGAAAAAGCTGGTTGCGAAGTTATATCAATAAACGATTATCCAGACGGAAGATTTGCAGCACGACCTCCTGACGTGACTGAAGACGCGCTTGGTGCGTTGAGGGAGAAGGTGCTAGAAGTTAAAGCTGATTTTGGCGTTGGTTTTGATTGTGATGCGGATAGAGCGGCATTTATTGATGAGAAGGGCAGATATGTAGGATCAGGAAACATAACTATTGCGCTGTTTGCTGATTACTATTTGGAAAGAAACCCGGGTGCAAAGATTGTTTTTGATGTGGCGTGTTCGTCGGCTGTCGAGGAATTTGTAAGGTCGAAGGGAGGCATCCCTCTTGTAAACCGAGTTGGTCATGCATTCATTATAAACAGAATGATAGAAGAGAAAGCAATTTTTGGGGGTGAATACAGCAATCACCTCTATTTTTCAGAAATATACGGGTTTGATGATGCGATATTTGCCGGGCTGAAAATGGCTGAAATTATTACAACAGAAGACAGGAAACTCTCCGAGCTAGTTGATGAAGTGCCTAAATACTACTCTAAAGTCGAGGAAATCGCTTGTTCTGATGAGATCAAGTTCAAGGTCATTGAGAGTGTGAAACAAAGAGTTAGTAGAGATGGGTACAACATACTCGCATTGGATGGTGTGAAAGTTTATAGTGACGAAGGCAGTTTTTTGATTCGCGCCTCAAACACTACCCCTATGGTCAAACTGATTGTAGAAGCTAAGACGGAAGAGAGTTTGGAAAAGCTATTCAACTTAGGAAAACAAATAATTCAGGAAGAGGTTATTAAGATATGAGATTTGGAATGCCCGCTGGTGAACAGCAGTTTTTGGCTATATTTTCACACAGGTCTATGATAACGTCTTTCTTTTACTCTTGGATATCTAACCGCCCTGACCTGATAACTCATATGGTTAAGCATGATTCCTGAGTCGATTATTCTTATGTTGTACTTTTACTTGGTGAGATTTACCGGTAGATTAAGGTTCAAATCCCACCCCCCGCATTATGCTTCAGGCCTTTGCCTGTTGCTCCACTTTTCTCCTTTGTTCTGGTTTGGGAATAGCAATTATAGAGTACAAAACAGCTAAGAGCCCAATCAGCGCAACTGCTGATCTGGCTGCCTGAGCATCTCTAACGCCGAAGTGCAAGATGTCGAACATAACCCCCTCTGTTATCCCAGCCGTTGTTAACAATATGAATCCTATAACCAGCAAAATCATAGATCTGCTTTTGCCTCTTCTGTAGGCTTGGAAAGCAAAGTAGATTATGGTCAGTCCTACGATTACCCGCAATCCTTCGAATATTCGCACCAGCATGAGTGAGTCAAGCATGATTGTCCGTCTTCTCCTTGTGCGATCGCATCATTGGTTACACCTGTCTGCTATATCTAAGCTATCCCTAACTTGCTCCCTTGAAATCATTTATCGCCCGAGAATACGGTTCTTCCGTCGAATAAATGGACTAGATGATTCTCATTACTGATGATCTGCAGCATCAATCTCAGAACTGATCATCTGGTGCGATAGCAAGCGGAACGGCGAACAGAGCCAAAACACTCATATCTTTTGCCAAACCCCTCTAACACAAGCAACATGGGCATTCAGGAGAAAATCAAACGCATCGAGGAAGACCTTCATAGAACTCAGGTCAACAAGAAGACAGAACATCACATAGGTCTTCTTAAGGCTAAACTGGCAAGGTTCAAACGCGAAGCGGAAGAAGCGAAGAGTCGGGGAGGAGCAAGTTCTCTAGGGTTCGACGTAAAGAAGAGCGGCGATGCTACAGCAGTTCTAATTGGTCTGCCCAGCGTCGGCAAATCGACTCTCCTGAACAGGCTTACGAACGCGAAATCCAAAGTTGCCGCTTACCAATTTACAACTCTGACCGTGGTGCCTGGCGTCCTCGAATACAAAGGAGCAAGAATACAAATCCTTGATCTCCCAGGAATCATTAAGGGGGCATCATCAGGGAAAGGTCTAGGGAAAAGAGTGCTTGCAGTTGCAAGGTCAGCCGATCTGGTGTTATTCGTTTTAGACGTATTCCAGCCTGATGCCTACTCCATACTCCTGAATGAACTGAGGGGATTGGGAATAAGACCGGGGGAAAGCCCTCCAAACATAACCATTGAGAAGACGAGCGATGGAGGCGTCTCGGTGGCTGCTCAGGTAAAGATGACTAAGACGACTGAAGACTTGGTCAAGGATATTTTGCGCGTGTATGATGTGCATCACGCCAGAGTGATTGTCAGGGAGGATATCATCGATGACCAGTTGATTGACATGCTCATAGGCAATCGAACTTACCCGAAGTCTTTGACTATCATGAACAAAATCGACCTGGTCAATGCTGGCTTCATCAACGAAATACAGACAAGAACTCGTGAAAAATTTGTCCCTGTTTCTGCAGACGCGGGCATCAATATGGAAGCACTGAAGGAGCAGATATTCCAGAAACTAAACTTTATCAGGATTTTCATGAGGCCAAAAGGAGCAGAGGCTGATTATGAGGAGCCGATGATAGTCAGGAACGGCTCGCAGATTCTGGATATCTGCAACAAGGTTCACAGGAATCTCAAGGACGAATTCCGGTACGCCCAAGTCTGGGGTAGCAGCGTAAAGTTCCCGGGGCAGAGGGTCGGCATAAATCACCGCTTGATGGATGGCGACATTTTGACTCTGATAAGCAAATAAGGGTTCTGATAACTCTTCGGGAGATCCGAAAGTCGACTTCTGATAAACCGAAAGACCCACCAAGTATCAAGCGTACGGGGACCCTATCGTTATCTAGGCCCTAGAGGGGGTATAAAAAGCGAATAATTGGATAACCCGGGGAGTTATCACAGCCCAAATAAGAACCTACGACTGATACAGTGACCCTTTCATTCTTAAATACCTCTGAGATCGGCGAATGGACGATCCTTTGTGAAGGCAGTGCGCCTAATAGCAGTTACCATCATCATTCTCCTGCTCGCGGTGATGGTTTCTTCACCTGCATCAAATCAGGTTTTTGCACAAGTTGACGGAAAGGATTGGCCAAAGATCAACTATGATTCGCGTGCCAGCAACTACAATCCTCAGGCTCAGATAACCAAGGATAACGTGGCTCAGCTTGAAATCAAGTGGATTTATGCCCTTCCAAAGCCTCCAGCGTTTGTAGGGGGATATGCAACAGGAGGGCAAGGCGAGGTTTCTACCCCGCTCGTAGTCAACGGAGTGATCTACTGGTACTCAGGATACGGGAGCTTAGTCGCAATCGATGCAAAGAAAGGCAAGGTGCTTTGGACTTACACCTTTGAACTCGATTACAATGCTGATGTCAAAAAGGGGTTACCGATAAGAAGGCTGAGCTCGCTCAACCATATTCACGGTTTCAACTACTTCGATGGGAAACTCTTCCTCCCTACGCCTCCTTGCGACCTCCATATCGTAGATGCAAGTACAGGGAAGCTAATCCGCAAGATAGAGAGCACGTGCAGAGCAGGTCCATCAGAGGGCAATGTTGGCTTCTACAAAGGAGCTCAGTCATACGGACCAACAATTTACGAGAAAGAAGGAATTTTGATAGCATCGGCTGGTTCAGTAGATGAAACAAACAATGGCGGGAGAGGATTCTTTGCTGGCTATAGCATAGATACAGGTCAAGAGCTGTGGAGATTCTATGTCTTACCTCAGGGCGGAGGAGACCGCGATTGGGCGCTTAAAGTTGCGGATAAGGGCTGGATAGACGGAATTCGTGCAGGCACTCTGCCTAGAGAATCATTATTGAATGACTGGGGAGAGGCAGGAGCAAAGGGTTCGCAAGCAGGTCCTTCAAGGAGTCAGTGGGCGGTAGATGAAGAGACGGGGATTGCTTATGTCGCGACGACTCATTCAGCGCCAGCTTCAAACGGCACGCATCGACCAGGACCTAATGTCTTCGCGGCCTCGATAATAGCATTGAAGGCAACGACTGGTGAATTGGCGTGGTGGCATCAGGTTGTTCCTCACGATCTTTCTGACTGGGATTGTAACTGGAATGTCATTCTAGGCAAAGTTAGAGTTCAGGGAGTTGACAGGAAATTGATTTTCAAGGGATGCAAGGATGGCAAGATGCAAGCGTTTGATGCTGCCAATGGGGAGAGAGTCTGGGTATTCGATCCTCCAACTGTAAGAAGGTGTGAAGTATGTGTGTTAAGGGATGCTAGAGACCCGGCTCAGCTGAAAAAGAGATGGAGCAATGAACCATCAACTGAACCATTCTTGAAGAATCCAAGAGGAGGAGGGGGTCTGGAAGCTGACATCGCCTTTACAGGGGACACCGTGTTCTTCGGGAGTTACAACTTTTGGGATTACATTAGGGTCGTGCCAGTCGAACCAAACAGAATAACCGAAGGTGGGAGCTCGGTTCCTCTTCCTGAAATAAGAGAATCAAACACAACAATCTTTGCTCTCGACGCTTCTACGGGGAGAGTAAAATGGACGTATTTCATCGACAGTGTAGGCTATAGAACAAGCATAGTTGCTAGTGGAGGACTTGTATACTTGGTATCTACAAACGGAAATCTCTATGCTTTGGATGCGAGAACTGGCAGGGAAGTCTGGATCAAATACTTTGGCGTTGGTTTGCTAATTCATCCTGTTATTGCAGCTGACTCTGATGGTAAGATGATGATGTTAATTGCTTTTGGAGGGCAGAAGACACTGTTGGGCAGAGTAACACCCGGAATGCTCATAGCCATGAGTCTGCCAGACAAAGCACTAAAGAAGAACAATCTACCGATTTCTAATCCTGCATCTATCTTGAAAATAGGTGCTGATTTGGTTGATAATTAAATCAGGCTGCGCTGAGCTTGAATTCGTCATGAATAGTTCTTACGACTTCATCGCAGTCTGATTCGCTGACGACGAAGGATATGTTGAGTTCGGAGGAGCCCTGCGCTATCATTCTTACGTTGATGTGCTTTTTGGCGACGGCACCGAAGAGCCTGCTCGCAACTCCCGGAGTTCCCTTCATTCCTGCACCAATTATGGCAACGGCACTTGCATCATCCTCAAAAGTTACATCCTTTACTGAACTTCTTCCCAGAAGGCCTATCTCAAGAGTATTCAGAGCCTTGTGCAACTGATTTCTCCTCACCAAGAATGAAATGTTAGATTCAGAAATGCTCTGAGAAATCATGATAATGTTGATTCCGTTCTTTCCTAGCACATCAAACACTCTCCCAGCAGTGCCTGGCATTCCAGCCATGCTCATACCCGATATATTGATCAAAGCAACATCTCTTATTGCTGCAATTCCCTTCACTATCTCCCCTTTCTTTACCTTAACATCTTTCGAAATTAGAGTGCCATTTGAGTTAGGGTTGAAAGTGTTCTTGATCCTCACAGGGATGCCTCTCTCCTTTGCTGGCTCCAGTGCTCTTGGATGCATGGCTTTTGCGCCAAGCAGAACCATCTCTGCCGCTTCTGCGTAGGAAATCTCTGGAATCAGATGACAGTTCTTTACGACTTGCGGGTCTGCTGTCATAAGACCGTCAACATCAGTCCATATCCAGACCTCATCGGCACTAACGCATGAGCCTATTATCGTTGAGCTATAATCTGAGCCCCCTCTCCCTATCGTGGATATCTCTCCATTTTGCGTTGAACCTATGAAACCCGTAACAACAGGTACAACGCCATTGTCAAGCAGAGGCCCTAACGTCTTCAATACTTTCTGCCTTGTCACATTAATCAGAGGATTTGCCTCACCGAAGTTATCATCTGTAATTATGCCAGCCTCTCCCCCAGAAAGATGCATAGATTTCACTCCGATGTCTTCAAGGGCCCCTGCTAGTATTGGAACGGCAAGCCTTTCCCCGAATGAAAGTACGTAATCTGTCGAGCGAGGCGTCAATTCTTTCAATAGCGTGCCTCCTTGAACAACATTTCTGAGCATCTGCATAAGCGAAGAAACTTCTTGCCCGACCTTGCTTCTGATTTCTTGTTTCGAAATAGCTTCGGACAGGACCTGCTCATGCCTTTTTTGTAATGAATCCAATGCACTGCCTGAGGGCTCGCCCTTCCTAGCCTTAGCCACTATTGCTACGAGCTGGTCTGTCACTGAATCCAAAGCCGAGATTACAATTACGACTTGGTTATTCTGCCCACTTTTCTTGATGAGCTCTACCACCTGTTTGATCCTCTTGCCGTCTCCGACCGATGTCCCTCCGAACTTCATGACAATTTTCATTCTCTACACCACTGAAATGTTGTTCCTGATTTCGAGCAGGTCTCTCAGAATTGCACTCGCAGTCTCCGATCCTCCAGCGCCCTTGCCCACTATTACTTCTTCCCCCGCATATTGAGAGATGAACTTGACCGAATTTAGAGCTCCACCAACGCACATTGGATCATTGCGCTTCAGCTCTACAGGAGCGACACTGAGCTTCCCGTCTATGCTGGCTACCAATTTTACTGCCGCACCCTTTGCCTTGGCCTTCTCTATATCCTTAGGAGTAACGTCCCTGATGCCCTTTACATCTACGTCCCTTATCGTTGCATCAATACCAACCAGAAAGTTGGCCATGATGACGCACTTTGCCGCCGAATCCCAACCGTCTACGTCAAGTGATGGGTTAGCCTCCGCATAGCCCAGCTTCTGCGCAGATGCAAGACCTTCGTTAAACGATATGCCCTTTTCATCCATTTCTGTCAGGATATAATTTGTCGTTCCATTAAGAATGCCTCGTATCGCAAGTATCTTATCAGCTTCCAAGCATCTCTTCCCAAATTCGAGTATTGGAGTTCCTCCTCCAACCGTGCCGCTGAACTTCAGCATGACGCCATTGTAGCGAGCAAGTTCCATCAGAGCTGGAAATGCAAGCGCTAAAGGGCCCTTGTTAACAGTTATCACATTTCTCCTAAGCTTAAACGCCTTCTCTATGTGGGAAATCCCCGGCTCGCCAGTCTCTATGTTCGTAGGAGTGGCTTCAACCACGACCTCCGCCTCATTCTCTTCTATCGCTTCGAGTCCTGTTTTCCCTTTGTGGCCTTTACCCTCCAAAGCGGCAACGGACTTCTTGGCCTTCTTTAGTTCCAGAACTTTAGGAATGTCGAGTCCAGTTTCATCGGCTGCTACGCCTCCGGTATCAGAAATCGCTACGACTTTGGGGTTCAGCCCATATTTTGCAATGAGCTCTCTCCTCCTCTCGTGGAGCACTTTGCAGAAGCTCTGGCCTACGGTGCCGAAGCCGACGATTACTATGCGCATGTCTGTGAACCATATCTCGCCATGGCACGAATATTTGTGCGTTAGCCTTTTGTGTTCCGATAACTCTTCGAGTAATGCAACCTAGCTTCGTTGACCTACTGTAGCCAGCCCCTTGTGTCAGAAGCTGCTGAGATGATGTCAGTCCTTAATCGACGATAATATCTGCCGAATTGGTTTCATCAGCGATCTGCTTTAGTTCTTCCGTCTTGACGGAGCCTACTCCAAACTTTCCGTGATTTTGAGTAACTCGACGACTGTTTGTCACTTTGAAACCCACCGGTTCGGCTAGGCCGATAGCCTCCTGCTTGGCAAATGTGTCGGGATATGTGACTAGAATTGCCCTTTTTTCAAGCACTATTACTTTATTCCGCCTGAAATTGTATAACTACACGTGACTAAAATGATGTGCAACTGTGATGACTTCCGCTGAGATTAAAGGAGCTGGGACTAACCTAAATTACCCATCAGACAATTTCTTGCTCGCAAAACTTGCACTTAGAAAATCGGTCCATCTCTAGTGTCTCTTACTCCATTCCTTCCATGCCTCCTCCTGGAGGCATCTGCGGTCCCTTCATCTTACTACCTGCAATCACATCGTCAATCCTCAGAATCATGCAGCTACACTCGGTTGCCGAGGTGATTATCTGCTCCTTAACTGACACTGGTTCGATTACATCCTTTTTGTATAGGTCTTGTACTCCTGTTCCTAGGACATCAACGCCATGCCATGTTTTGCCCGCTCCATGCTTTTCTCTCAGTTCCACCTGTATGTCTAGTGTGTCGAAACCAGCATTCTCAGCCAACGCGAGCGGAATTGATTCCAACGCGTCAGCGTATTTCCGTACTGCAAGTTGCTCTCTTCCTGGCAGAGTACTTGACCATTGCGTTAGTTGGTGCGACAACTCCTCTTCTACAGCGCCCCCACCGCCTACAATCATGGGCTTTTCGACAACATCCTTGATAGTCATAATTGCGTCATGCACGGAGCGTTCAGCCTCGTCAACGACTCTCTGGCTTCCGCCTCTTATGAGCAGCGTCACTGCTTTAGGGTTCTTGCAGCCCTCGATAAACACCCATTTATCCTCTTCAACTTTCCTCTCTTCTACCAGAGCAGCGTGCCCAAGGTCATCTTTCGATAGGTCATTGAGCCCTGTTACAACCCTTGCACCTGTGGCCTTGGCCAGTTTGGTTATGTCGGATTCTTTAGCTCTTCTTACGGTTAGGATGCCCGCCTTTGCGAGGTAGTGTTGAGCAACATCATCGATGCCTTTCTGGCAGACGAGAACGTTTGCCCCTGAGCCAGATATCTTCTCGACCATATCCTTCAGCATCTTGTTCTCTTCGTCAAGGAACATTTTGATCTCGCCTGGATTGTTGATATTGATTTTCGCATCGAACTCTGTCTTTTCGATTTCAAGGGGAGAGTTCACCAAGGCTATCTTTGCCTTTTCAATACGTTTAGGCATACCTGAATGCACCACTTCCTTGTCTAGGATGACTCCTTTTACTAGCCGGGTATCTTTTAGCGAACCACCTGTCTTTTTCTCGACCTTCACGTTGTCTATGTCGACTTTGTATTTCCCATCTTCACCCTTCTCCGCAACTTGTAAGAGTGCCTCAACTAGGAGATTGGCCAGAGCTTCGCTGTCATTCGAGACGAGCTTCGAAGCCATGCTAGTCCTTGCAATCTTAGT
>JACPBJ010000129.1:10515-12259 GCA_016180375.1 Nitrososphaerota archaeon
CCATCAACGATTACAGTCGGATGCACGCCTTTCCCAAGTAGCTCTTCCGCGTTACTAAGTAGAGCACCAGTCAGAACCACTGCTGAAGTTGTTCCATCGCCTACTTCGTTGTCAACAGTCTTGGCTATCTCCACCAGCATCTTTGCAGCTGGATGCTGCACATCAATATCCTTCAATATGGTAGCTCCATCGTTCGTTATCGTAACATCGCCCATACTATCTACAAGCATCTTGTCCATGCCTCTAGGACCGAGAGACGACCTTACTATGTCGGCTATCAGTTTAGCCGCCATGATGTTATTATTTTGAGCTTGTTTTCCACGACTTTGTGATGTTCCTTCCTTCAGGATGAGGACTTGCTGTCCACCCTCGGTCCTTCCGTAAGATACCTCTGCCATTTGTTCTCACCCACTCCTCTACTTGTTGCGTTGGAACCTAGTTTTGATTCGAACGAAAAATTCCTTAATCCCTCTACCAATGGTGCCCGTTTTTTCGGATGTTATTTCCTGTTCGTTAGTGCTCATTATTTTATTACCTGGCTGTAATACATATTACGCACTATATAGACACATTGGTTCTAACATGCAACTACAAGGGGAAATTTAAGATGCGATATCACAAGAGAGACTTCTGGTTTCTCAGAAATTGGCAGCTTCTTGGATGAGCGTCCTTAAGGTGAAGACACTTTCGGTCGTGGCATTGACGTAACAACTAAAAAATCTTCTGATACAGATATTTCAATTTATCTATAAATCCTTATATAGTAACATACCTATTACAAAGATATGTCAAACATACAAACGGCAAATACACTACCGACATATCTATTCGCAACTGTCGAAAAGCAAGAAATGAATCAAGTAATCAACAAGTTGAAGGAAGTCGATTACATACACTGGTCAGGAAGTACATCAGGTCGATACGATATCGTAGCTGCATTCAAGGGAAGCGACATGCAAAAGTCGTATTCGGCAGTGAAGCAGATTAGGTCTATCGACGGCATAGTCTCAACAACATGTCTCGTGCCCTTCGAAGGTCACACAAACTCACAGAAAGACGGCGAGCATGCAATGGGGCAAGTCTTCCTTAGAGTAGACAAACCAGTACAAGACGTAATCCAATCATTGAAGAGGATTTCCGGCGTAACAGAAACACTAGCTGTAGCAGGAAAGTGGGACATTCTAGCAACAGTCCGCGGGCATTCATACGAAGAGATTCTCGAGAAGATCGTTAAGGAAATCTCTCAAGTCGACGGAATTCAAACAAGTGAAACATCATTCGTCTATAAGCCGATAGTATCGGCTTAGACGGACTCCCCTCTTTTTGTTTTTCTCGTTTTAAATTCAGAGAAAGCTCATCATACTAGGTTTTGATACCTTCTTCAACCAAACCTGTTCTGCTTTTGTCTATTTCCTCTCGCAAAACATCATAGGCTCTCGGGCCGTCAGCTCTATCAAGAATAAGGACTGTTTCTTCTCCGATGTACGTATGACCTATGTTTATTCCATGGCGGTAGAGCAATTCGGTGAGGAAAAGCCCGAACTCAGGCGTCGTCTCTACAGCGGGAGAAAGATAAACATCCAATCTTGATAATTGAGTTGTTGTCTCTGGAAAAAGAATTGCCAGTACCCCAGCTATCCAGACGATAAACCAGAAAATAAAAGCAAATGACGATAACTTTCTTTCCTTAAAGCGCAAATATGCTCTACTTAAGGCAAACAGTGTAAAAATTGCTGCCAGAATT
>JACPBJ010000189.1:0-2119 GCA_016180375.1 Nitrososphaerota archaeon
GTCAAGGAACTGGCTTCAGTTTGTCAGGACTGACAATGCGAAGGGCAAGATAAGGCAGGCATTGGGCATTGTTGCTGTTCAGCAGCGTGCTTCTGAGGAACCCATGGATGAGGAACAGATTGCCGCCACGGTTGACTTTCCAAAGGCTTCGCTGCTGAAAATTTCAAGATGCTGCAGCCCGAAGCCAGGAGAAGGCATTGCAGGCTACAGGATGAAGGACGGCAAAATAGCTGTGCATAAGGCACTATGCGATAACCTGAAGCAGTCAGGGCAGGAAAAGTGGATTCCGATGGGCTGGAAACTGCGCGAGGCAGAAAAGCCGGTCATGCTGAGGGCTGAAGTAATTGACAGGACAGGGCTTTTCCAGGAAATCCTCGGCGCTTTGGCTGCAAGCGGAATAAAGATAGCTGCCATCAACACGAAGAACGCGAAGGACAAATTATACCTCATGCTTGAACTCAAGCCCTCATCCCAAGGAACACTGGACGAAGCAATAAGCGCTGTGAAGCAGGTGAGGAATGTTGTGGATGTGAGAGTAGAGTAATGATGCTGTTATTATGCCGTTATGATTTATGCTGCTGCTTAGCTGCTTATTCTGTCCTTAGCCCGTCCAGTGCTGCTTGGTAGAACGTCATTATCCTTGCAACGTCCCGATACAACTGGCCTGAATTGCTCCGAAGAAGAGCAGGCAGTTCATCTTGGTTTGCAACAAGCTCGCCTATTGTTCCTATGCCTTTCTCCTCTAATTGTTTTGCAGTGCGTTGCAGGAGTATGAGCCCTGTCGGGCTTTGCCTGAGGGCTTCTCCTGTTGGGAATGGCTTTGGCTCTTCGCCTTTGAAGCCGTAGCCAAGGTAGCCTAGTGCTGTTTCTATGAACCTCACACCTACTTCACCTATGTTGGTGACGCGCCTCAGTGAGCCGTCTGGCGTATGAGCATACCCCCTGCTTCCAATAAGTTCTTCTCTGGTGTAGTCCTGTAACTGCTCCACATATTTGAGCCCAAGTCTCTCAAGACTGTTTACATAAAGTCTTGGCACTCCAAACTCTTCTATAGGCATGAGCGGGGTTGTGACTATATTGTCCAGTGGACCTACAACCAGTACTTCTTTTCCGGATGCTTCTGCGAGCTTTGCCTCAAGCCCCTCAGCAACATTTCTGGCTTCAATTAACTTTTTGTAAAGCAAGGTTTCATAAGCGGTGGGAGGTCTGTGTCCGTTTCCTCTCACTACGTTTTCAATCTCTTCCCAATACAGCTTGTCAAATCCAGCCCTATGCTTAGAAACATACTTTCTCAAATTTTGCAAAGCTAGTCTATGAGAATCCTGAATCGCAGCGTGGGTTACACTTTGGCCGCTTAGGCCGCCTGCTTCGGCAATCTCCGACTGAGTCTCGCCAGCCAGTGCTCTTCTTAGAATGGTAGCATACCTTACATGTATTCTGCCTTCTGACAGTGCGGCATCTATAAGTGAACGGTACTTTGCTTCAAAGCCCTCTGCAAAGTAAGGATGCCTTTCTTCAAAGCCAGCCCTGATTTTGGCAACATATCCTGCTGCCCTCTCTTCAAGAGTTTTAGCCATATATTGTCGCCACTTTCAAGTAACTATATAAGCCTTTCGGTTCGGGCAGGTTTTTGGCTAATAAGTCTCTATTGCCAGCCCTTTTACCTTTGAGAAATCAGCCACATTTCGGGTAAGCACCTTTTCTCTCCTCACAGATGCTATTCCGGCAATCATGCTGTCCGCTGGCTCAATCATTCTGCCTTCCTTTATCAGATTTCCGTCTATTTCTCCGGCTTTTTCTGCAGCTTCGCCATCAAGGGGAATTATTATCTGATTCCCAAGAACGTTTATTATTTTGTTTCTTTCTTGGACAGGCTTGTTGCTCCTTTCAAGTCCGCTATAAAGTTCGAAGACTGTCAACACAGTTGTCAATTGCGGTTCCCCGCTTTTTATAAGCTCATTAAGCTTTGACGTGGCTTTCCTGTCGCCGTTCATTAGATCAATCACAAAGCTCGTGTCAAATATCATTTGTTTGCTTGGGTTTGATACCCCGCTCCTTGGAGCGGCCTCCGTTTAATGTTTGCGAATTCAAGCAAACATTAAAAATACCCCGCAGCTCC
>JACPBJ010000189.1:2149-4078 GCA_016180375.1 Nitrososphaerota archaeon
AAGCAAACATTAAAAATACCCCGCAGCTCCCAAATCAGCTTTGCTGATTGGGCACAATTGGCGAACCAATTTGTGTGCTGCGGTTGGGATTTTTATTTTATTCTGGCCGCTGTTCTCTCAACGCGTTTCCTGAATCGCTTTCTCAAATCCTTGACGTGCCCCTTAAGCTCGTCTGCTTCCTTGTGCGAAAGTATGCCGACCAGTTCCAAAAGTGAGCTTCTGCCCGCGACTCTGTTTATCACGTCGCTGAAGCTTTCCCTTGACTCCTTGAGCGCAGCAAGCTTTTCATATGCTCCGGTTGTTATGGTTATACATTTTGTCGCCATAATAGAAGTAAATACATGCACATGTATTTAAATTTTCCGGCAGTGGCATCAGTGTTATTCCATTAATAATATTTTTATCAGCAATTTATTAATATCCGAATACGCTCCTGATAAGAATGCAGGTTACTGAACTGATATATTTGCTTGTGCACCCGGGATACATAATGAGCAGGCGAGTAGGCTCACTTAGTCTTGGTCTTCTTGGTCTGGATGACTCTGCAGCTGACTCCCCATCAAGCAATGTTGAAATAATGAGAGAGCTATGGCTTGACGCCATAGAAGAAGTTGATAAGAGCCCTTCGCATTACCTCGCCATTGTCAATTCTGTTGAGCTTTCTCCTGATGATATTGAGTTCATGAAACACCCGTACTCCAATCCTTATAGGGCGCTGTACAGGCAAATAATAGAACGCGCTGCAATGCTTGAGAAAGGATTCTTTTTGTTTTCTCCAACAATCAGAGAGGCAAATGTGGCAAAGGAAACGCTTGAAGGCAGGCTTGTCAGGGCGACATGGGGAAGCAACTCGATTATTTATGAGCCTGCAGCAACAAGATTGGTTGCTTTCCTCGTGATTCCGGAAGCCAACGTATCCATTGACCACAGAAGGTCGTTGCCAATTAGCGTAGTAGTTAACGGTGAGCCTCAACCTCTGTACCTTAATTCGGCGAAGTTTCAGGCGCTGTATCTGCGGAGATAAAGCTGCCGCTACAATGAGTTTGCAGTTTAACAGAAAGAAATGATTGCCGTGCGCACAAGTCACTTGTCATGACTGTGCCGGCTTGCGCCGGTATACATCAGGGCTGCTGCCAAAACAGCTTTAAGGCTGTCTCTGGCGTTATTATCCTTATTCTTCTGAACTCCTTTAACTTCAGCAGGTGCTTGTCATACGTTATTATGTATTCCGAAGAAGAAGCTATTGCGCATTCAATTATCTTGTCGTCATAAGGGTCATCCTTTACAGCAGTAACCTTCTCAGTTGGTTTTACCAATTCCGCAAACGATCGGACTTTCTCCATAATGTGCATAAGCTCTGCATCTGAATATTCAAAATCCCGCCTGAGAACATTTTGGTATTCTGAGAGTATGTCTTGTGACGAAAACACCTTGATGCCTGAACGCATGAGTCTGAACAGCAGCTTCTGCGCTACGCTGCCTTCCCATAAAGTAGAAGATATAATGACATTTGTGTCAAATACAACAGACATGTTGCCTCTGTTATTGCCGCCTGTGTCTCTGCACAATTGAAGGTATATCTGACTCCTTTATGCCCTTGCTTTCCATGCGCATTCTCCCCTCCCTTGCTATTGCTTCCAAATCCCTTATCAGGGATTCTTCTGGAGGCGTAGCCACCTTTTTCAGTACGATTGTGTCTTTTTTCCCGGCAACTGCAAAAACAGAGCCTTCCGGCAATCCAAGCTCCTCCCTTATGCTCTGCGGTATTACAACCTGCCCTCTTGAAGACATCCTTGTTGTTTCAACTGTCATTGGAAACCCTCCTCCAAACGTAATCTTATTATCTTATTGTAAGAATATCTTATATATAAATTTTGCCTTTTGGAAGTTTACAGCTACCGCTATCTGCAGTTTTCAATTTAAAAGAAA
>JACPBJ010000190.1 GCA_016180375.1 Nitrososphaerota archaeon
TTATCATATTGGTTATGCCAACTACCTGCCCAACCACCACTAGAGCTACAAATGCTCCGGTAGGAAGAATCAACCATTCAATCAGGAAGCCTACGGCGACAACGGCAAGTCCCTGCCTCAAGGCCTGTCCTCCCAGCCAACCTGCTGCGCTCATCAACGAAGCATAACCATAGACGGACACCTCAACTATTACAAGGTGTGTGATTGCAAAAATCTTGATGGTCTGCTTCTTCCCAGCTAGGTGGGACGCCAGATAATACATGGCTGCCCAGCCGACCATGCCCATTACACCGACGGCAAGAAAAACCACATAAGCAATGAGCATCCAAGTACCAGGAAAGACTCCAGCCACAAGGGGGATTCCAAAAGTTGGCACTAGAATTGGGGTTGTGAATAACGCTGCGGCGAGGGCATTTACGAGTGCTATGTACATGAAATATCGAGCCATACGTTCGGTTTCGATCATATCCATGCTGAAGACCTTTGATAACCTACGTTCAGCCTATTTTTACATACATGAAATATCGAGCCATACGTTCGGTTTCGATCATATCCATGCTGAAGACCTTTGATAACCTACGTTAAGCCTATTTTTATCGTTTAAAAACAGAAGAGGAAATGAGAGTTTCTCCCGTTTAGATGCTTACGCGCCCTTTGAGCGTATCGTCTTCAAGGCGTTGAGTACGCCTATCAGATTTCCGACAAGTGCAAGTGCTATGAAGCCCATCCTCGGTAATACAGTCCACGATATAAGCGCCATTGCATCTTCCACGGTCCTAGCAGCACCGGACAGTCTTGCAGTGCCTCCGAGGAAGCCTCCAGCGAAGAAGAAAACCGCGGTTCCATAGACTCCGACAGTACCCAGCACCAAGTGGAGCATTGCCATGCCTCTGCTCGTGTGGGTCTTGCCCATCGCGCTTCCGATGATATAGTAAGCGGCTGCCCATGCAATTGTTCCTGCAGCACCAACTACGAGAAAGCCGATATATCCCATCAGAATGTACAGGCCTGGAAAGAAAGCAACAGCGAATGCCATTTGAAGCAGATCAGAGGAGCCCGGAGGATTTCCCCCTGGGATAACCATAGGTATTGCAAATATCACCGCGGCAAGCGCGTTGAGGACACCAACATACAAGAACCATTTAGCAGCTCTGGTAGTTTCAACGGACATGTTAGGTACCCCCTGACAGATCGATGTTTAAATCCTTTCGGTTTACGAAAGACCAATTCACAGAACTAGAACCCACGCTAGGCACTACAAGAATTTGATTTCGGTTTTGTTAGATTGCAACCTGCTTGCCTAAGAATGTCACAAGATTGTTTATGGCGCCTAGCAAGTTGCCAAGGATTCCCAGTATCATCCCGATGGCCGTAGGAATGATTGTCCAAGAAATCAGGGTGTTGATAACTGCAACTCCCTGGATGCCACTGAGCCTAGCTGCCCCCCCAAAGAAGCCTGCAGAGAAGAACATTATTGTAGCAACATAGACTCCTGCAAGTGCTAGCAAGAAATGCAGCCCAGAAAGCGCTCTGTTGGTGTAGGTCTTACCCAATATAGCAGACTGGAAATAATACACAGCTGCCCATCCAAAGAACCCGACGATCCCTACCAAGACAAAGATCACATATGAAAGAAATAGCCAAGTACCTGGAAAATCTGCTGATGCAACCGCGAATGGCATCTTAGGCCATGTCTGGAACAGGTAAGAAGGTGAGACATCGACTGGTTCTATTTTGGAGGCGTCATCAGCCAATACTAGAGGAATGGCAAAAACAATTGCGACGAGAGCGTTGAGCAGCCCAGCGTATACGAACCACGTTGCGACCCTAGTCGTCCGTATGGTTACTCGCATGCCCAAGCTCTCTGCTTTTCTGGTATTTTAGATTTGCTTATGGAGCGAAGAGATTTCTTACTCTGTCATTCCAGAAGCTGAAGTCGCCAAGTTTTCTCCATTGAATTGGGAAGACCGTTCCCTCTGCTACTAGCTCAGTCTTGAAGACCTTGAAGTCCCAATCGTCTCTCTGGATCAACCACTTTCCGCCTTGGTAGACCCACTTCGAAGCTACTTCGACGGTCATGGTGAAATCGCCGACGAGTTTGCCGTTACCCTCATTATCTAGCGTGTAAGTCACACTAGCGCTGTCACCAGTTATGTCTGCCTTGTATTTCGAGATGGTTATCTTAATGTGTTCTGTGTTTCCAGCAACGGATGCAAATAGGATTCTAACATTGCCGAATCCATCATATTTTCCTGCAAATGCGCCTGCCTGTCCCTTCCATTCGGTATATGTTCCTGTTTGAGTATAGTCTGCCATTAGGCCGGGGACATCTTTTGTTGCGAATTTGTTAAAGTGTCCATCTACAGTTGTTTTTAGTACGTCAGCTTTTGCAGTGTCGATTACCCCTGCTGGAAGTTGGACTGGAG
>JACPBJ010000191.1 GCA_016180375.1 Nitrososphaerota archaeon
GATCGCAAGAGGGTCGAATCTGCTGGATGATGCGAAGAAACTCCTAACGAACAACATGACCGGAAGAGCAATGCTACGCACTAGGCAAGCTATGGAGGCATTCGGTCGTGTAGACATAGCAATCGCCAACGCCTTCATACACTTGGAGACCGTGCAACAGATGGTAGAAAGACTACCGAAGGTCATAGTAAAGACAGAGGAGCAGATACAGAAACTTCGGGATACAGTAAAGAATTCCAACCTATCGCAGCCAGTCAAAGATCAGATATACGCACACCTAGATGCAGCGCAGGAGCATGTAGACGTAGCAAAGGGAGACTTGGCTAGCAACCCACCAAAGGTAAGAGTTGCCACGCACGAGTTACGAGAAGCTTACAGGGAAATTGAAACTGCCATCAAGATCATGAGAGAGAATGGTGCTGGCAAGCATGGCAGGAATGTCGAAGCTATCATAAACGCGGTGGAGAGAGAGATACGAAGTACTAGCGAGCTATTGGAGAGAGCCGCAAAGAATGGCGTGGATATAACAAAGCCACAAGAGAAACTTGATGATGCGAAGGAACACGTAGAAGAGGCGAAGGGCAAACTTGGTGCAGGGGATAGAGACGGCGCGTTAGAAGATGCAAAGAAGGCACACGTGTCAGTCAAAGAATCTCACAAGGAACTTAGAGAAGCGATAAGAGAGCATAGGAAGAAGTAGGAAATCCGGAGGAATTTTTCCTCCATTCCTTTTTGTTTTTGAATGGTTTTCTGATTGTAAATCCAAGATAAATACGAGGTAAGTTTTCCGCCTTCCGCATGAAGATAGGCCTTTTGGGGGGGACAGGGAAGTTTGGCATGGGTCTTGCTGTAAGGCTCGCCCCTTTCCACACGATAATCATTGGGTCACGGAAAGTTGAAAAGGCAAAGTCTTCAGCGCAAGCCTATCTGAAGGTTTGCAGGCAAAATAATCCGAATTTTTCAGGCTCTATAATTGGTGACAGCAACCTTTCTGCTGCGAGGTCTTCGAATGTAATAATCATCTGCCTCAAGCTCGAGCCAGCTCTTGAACTAGCTGCTAAATTGAGAGATCTTAGAGAAGATCAAATCGTGGTTTCTCCTATAGTTGACATCCATGAGGAAGTGCCACGTCGAAAAGCTTCATCTACTAACTTAGAGCAAAATAATGTTGGAAGTGTAGCTGAAGCCTATCTTAAACATATTATGTCATGCGCAGAGGCTGTAGCTGGAGAACTTGGTCGTAGAGAACAAGTAATATCAGCACTGCATACGCTTCCAGCTGAGAGGCTATCCGACCTCTCCCAAGCAATCGATGCAGATGTTCTTGTCTGCGGAGACGATGTTCTTAATGTGAAGATTGTCACCGAGCTGATAGGGAGAATTCCTGAGATTAGGGCGCACTATGCAGGGCCGTTGCGCCTCTCCTCGCATGTTGAAGGTATTGCCATAGCCATAAGCAGTCTCTCCAGGTACAGCAAAATACATCAGCCGACAATAAAGGTCGTCTAACTCTCTGCGGTAATGTTAGATCGCCGGGTTTGCGCAAACGATATCAGCGTAAAGAATCCCAGAAAATACTGAAGAATTGGCACTACTGGCAGGGAAGGACTCGGAATTCTAGTTCTGTAGAAGAATATTACAAACACTGCTACGATAATTCCAACCACGTAAGCAGCCCTGCTCTTGATGATGTAGAGAGGTACGAGTACAGCGTAGATAACAACCAGACCCGTTAGGGCTTGGCGGGGAATGCCGAATATCAATGAAGCGGTAGGGTCAAAGAAGACCAAAACCGCGCTGAAGATTAGAAACAGTATCGCTGCTTTATTCTGCTGAGTGAGCTTCTGAATTTCCGATGCACCTGAGTGCGATTTGTTTTTGGTATTAGCTATTTGTCCTTTTCAGCTCTTAATTTCACTAATTATCCCGGGCACGCTGGAAGTGCCTATTCGAGTGGCTCCTGCTTCTATTAGTTCCAATACCTGAGCCAAGGTCCTTATTCCTCCTGCCGCTTTGATTCCAAAATCCTTTTCCACAGCATCCCTGATGATCCTGACTTCTCTGGGAGTAGCTCCTTTGCCTAATCCTGTTCCTGTTT
>JACPBJ010000001.1 GCA_016180375.1 Nitrososphaerota archaeon
CAATAGATCATGCCTGAGAGCTGAGGAGGAGATATGGCAGGTTACCATGGAGGAAATCAATCAAATCAATAACATTCATCCAAACTTGGGCAAGTATCTAGGTCCTCCATGCTTTGTAAGGAAGATGGCTCACCACAACAAGGAAGTCACGGAAGATGTGGGCAAAGTGAAGTATTGCAACCAAGGAAAACTGTATTGCAGGCAACCTGTCTGGACTTTCTACCCGAATGTTACAGTTGAGAACATACTCAGGGTCTAGAGATTTTTTGGCTTAAACTTGTGTCGTCAACGAATTAGGACCCATATAAAATGCAACGCTTGGATGTGCGGTAAGAAACATGCCAAAAAAAGAGGAGATGGGGTTATTAGCCCAAGGTAATCAATTCAAAACCATCAGGAGTAGAAACAAATCTCTTCTTTGGCTTTATATTGTCTCCCCCCCTACTAATAGCTAATCAGAGGGCCTGCGCAAAGTATTTCTTCGAACTAGTACATATTAATCTGCTGGTGCACCACATAGAAGTCTTTACAGGAGGCTGCAATATCTGCAGGAAAGTTGTAGACATTGTTATGCTAGGCAAATGCGCTGGCTGCAAAATGGATATTATTGATATTGATTCGCAGAATGCAAAGGAGAAGATGCAGTTGTATGCAATAACTGCGGTACCAAGCATCGTCGTCGACGGAAGGATTAAGGTTGTTGGTCTTCCTCAATTTCCATGGTTCTGTGGCGACGATTTCTACAAGTTTCTAGAAGAAAGGTATCCATTGACTAAGCCGTGAGTCTTCTATGAACTTGCTCTCTCAACTTCTACAGTACACTTTGTTACGATACCTGCTATGACTCCTAATGCAGCAAGCCAAGGCGCGAAGGCAATCGTTGCAACGGCTCCAGCTGCTCCCCAAGTGACAGGAATTGATAAAAGCACTTTACCCTTTTCATCTTTAACGACGACCTGTTTCACTCTGGCATCCCTAACTATCTCCTTGACCCTCGCAATAAGATTCTCAGCAGAAACCTGAAAGACATCTCTCTTGAGCCCTATCTGACTCCCGCAAGAAGGGCAGAATTTTGCGTCCGCGGGAAGATTTGATCCACATTCCCTACATTTCGCCAACCTTTATCCTCCTCAAGGCCCTGTAGATGATTCGTATAAACATCGCTTCTTTATGTTGACCCCCCGGTCTAGTTTGCACGCAGGGGCGTCTAGCAATGCCTATAATCTAATGCAGAAAGAACAATGCGACATAATGCCGCAAGCTCCCTCTAAAGATGGCAAACAGATACTCGCAGCTGTATACTGCGACAATTTAATGGGTAGAGGGAGCACTATCCAGAGCCTGTCAAACAGCGTCATTGCAAGCAAAGAGTATCTAAACAAAGCCTGCAAGGAATTACAAGGGCAATATCTGGAGAAAGCCAAAGATGGCTATCATCTTACAGCAAAAGGAAGAAAGAGCATTATGGTTGTTTTTGCAGGGGGAGCCTTCGATATAATACACCCAGGCCATGTGCATACACTCGCAGAATCAAAGAATCTAGGAGATGTTTTGGTCGTTTCTATCGCGAGAAACAGCACCGTCCTAAAGAACAAGGGGCGTGAACCAATAAACGATGAAAAGCTCAGAAGAGATTTGGTGCAGGCTTTAAGGTGCGTAGACTGCGCTTTACTTGGAAGTGAAACTGACATCTTTGAAACAGTGATGAAAGTCAGACCAAATATCATAGCCCTAGGTTACGATCAAAAGCATAATGAGAGAGCGCTAATCGACGAGGCAAGGAAGAGAGGATTAGATGTGGATGTTGTCAGACTTTCCTCTCCAATACCCAACATTAAGAGCTCTAAAATTGTCAGGCAGCCCGGAATCATGACTGACTTCTAGTCTTGCTTGAATCGTCCGCAGTGAAGATCTTTATTTTCACTGGATCTCCATCCTTTAGATCTAGCCTATCTCTTAGCCTTACTGGCGCTATGACTTCTAGCACAGAATCGTCGTAATTGGTTCTTTCCAATACGAGAACAGCGCCTTGAACTGAATCATTAATTCTGCACATGAAGCATTTCGCACCCCCATAGGTTCTTTGCCCGTCTTCAAAACCTTCGATTACTATGCCTGGAAGCTTCTCCAAGCTGTTTCGTATCAATCTGTCCAAAAAGGAAACTAGTCTCAGGTTCAGAGTTCCTGGATATGGATCAAACCCGAGTTTTCTTACGAATTGCTTCCTGTATCCTTTTAGTGAAATATAGTATGCGCCTTCTCCCAACCCCGTGAAAACTTCGCCATGAGTCTCCGACCCGAGTTCTTCTCCCTCTAACGCAGATTTCAGCTGGAGATGAAGCTCAAGCAAAGTATCATTTCCGCGTTTTGTAATCTTAACAAAAGAGCGATTCCTAAGTTTTGTTCTTTCGATATAGCCGTTCTGCTCCAGTTCTAGGAGATGTTTTGATGCAGCCTGCTGTGATTTTCCTATCCTCTTCGCAAGTTCCCCGGTCGATAACTTCACAGGCTTATCCTTAGCGCCCAATAGCAAAAGCTCGAGCATTGTCTGAAGATAGGTTGACTTTGCGCTCATTGCTGATACACCTTTTCTCTCGACATTTTATCGGCATGTGTTAAGGGGGGAGGATAACCATAGCCCCAGATAGAAGCCAACATTGGAAGATCATCTACCCGGACAAGGTTTCCTGGGCTGAAATAATATTTTCTCGAACCTTCCTTCTGAACCAACCATCCTAGCCTCTCGCTTTTAATTGAAATAGGGGCTAGGAATCCTTTCATATGTCCTATTTCTCCAACGAGCAATGTTTTAGCGACTCCTATGGTTGGTATACCGAGTGCAACACCGACGAACACAGCTAGACCTGCCTTCTTAGGATGTAATATCCCATGTCCGTCTACAAGAACCAAGTCAGGGCGGACTTCCAATCTCCTTACCACTTTCACCATTGGCATAAATTCGCGTTTGTAAAGAAAACTTGGAATATATGGGAAGTTCGCCTTTGAGGAATGGAAAGAAACTGCGGCAATGTCTTTTGTGTCCCTGTTCCAAATTGCAGCGCAGGCGACTAGTCTTTTATCCGAATAAGAGATATCTACTCCGCACACGGCCCGTATTGATTCGGCATCTACATGTCGGAGCCTAACCTTCTTTGCAATTCGCTCCTGTTCCTCTAAAAGCTGATCACGCGTGAAAGAAAACAATTATATGGGTTAAATTACGGAGCTTTGAATTAACCTTAATTCTATCCTATCTATAGGTAGGGGAGGGGGGCGGAGAATGACTACACCCTACCAGAGGGGCAGGAGCAAAGAGTACAAGGTCATGAGCATACTGAGGAGTGCAGGTTGGGTCTGCAGCAGGAGTGCGATGTCCCATGGTCCGGTCGATGTATTTGCAGCGAAGGATGGCATCGTTCTGGTGATTCAAGTAAAGAGTGGAAAGGCAAGGATGGGCAGGAAAGAGAGTATTATTTTCGTTCAATGGGCCGAAGCCTTTGGCGCTGTCGGTGAAGTATGGCAGTTTAAGGGAAGGAAGGGCATCGAGAGAAATGTCTTACACATGAACGGAAACAAAGCACCATTGAAGATTATTTATAATGGACACAAAATGTCCACAAATATAGTCAACCACTCAGCTGAGTAAGAACACCATAAAGATCAACTCGTCTTTCCGCCATTAAATCGTTCAATCTCGTTATTGCTTTCTTACGCGCCTCGGACAAGTCTACTGCAACAGACTTGACTACCGTCTCAGTCGAACTTGCCTTCACCAGCACTTTCATTTTTGGACTAACTATCTGGCTTCTGCCAGTGAACCTGAAACTATCTTCGCCTCTAGTTTCACGGCCGACTCTGTTTGCGGTTATTGTGAATATTCTATTCTCAAGGGAGCGGACGCACATCCCCTTTTGCGCCAGCCCTGGAAGTACAAGGTTGGCTGGATGCGCTATTACTTCTGCACCTGCAACTGCGAGTATCCTTGTGGCCTCGGGATATATCCAGTCAAAGCAGATAATCACTCCAACTTTTCCATCCTTGGTGTCAAAGATACGAAATCCAGTATCACCTTGGGAGAACCATAACTTCTCTTTGTAGAAAAGATGAGCCTTCCTATAAACACCTAAAAACTCTCCCCGGGATGCGACAAGAGCGCTGTTGAAAACCTTTGAACTTGATTTCTCAGCAAACCCTGCAATAAGAGTGCTTCTCATCTTACCAGAAAGTTCAACTACCCTCCGGCAAGTCTTGCCTTTTGGAGCCTCTTCTGCCAGCTCAGCTGCTTCTTTTTTGCTAGTGAAAGTGTAACCAGTACTGAAAAGCTCAGGAAGGACTATTATGCCCTGCTTGGCTTGCTTAAGCAATTTTACAGCGTTCTCTAAATTGAGGTCCTTGTCACCAAAGGCAGGTCTGAATTGAACAAAGCTTAGATTCGTTTCCATTACAGCGAACTACAAACCTCAAGTTATTCTGCTTTTTCCAACTAGGCGTTGTAATACTCTGGAACATTGAGGAGAGCAAATAGATGCACGCAAATGCACGGCAGGCTAGAAATGAAACTTGAAGATCATCTTACAGTTGGGTAAAGGGGAAACGCAAGATCTGCTATGTCGACACAAAGTTTTGCGATGGTATTCACCCCAGATAAAATAGAGAGTATTGAATCAGACTTGTTTGCTCTTTGATCTCGGATCTTGGTTGATAGATCATCATGTAACTCTAAGACCTTTCTGGCTTCATTTGCCTTCTTTGTCAAGAACGCCTTAACTGCAGTCTCCTGAATATTACTGAGTGAATTGCTAACTTCTAACAGAAGATGCTTATCGCCCTCTGATAAGCTGAATCTCGCATTTGCGATCTGCTTTGTGATTTCTGCAGAAGTGTCCCCTATGGCTTCAAGTACGTTTGCGGCTACACGATAGTCAAGGCATTCTAAGGCGCTCACACCCAGTTTTGCAGCGAGCCCGGCGTCAGGAACGGTGCTTCTGATAATCCTGACCAGCAAAAAGTACAGCCTATCAACTTCATCATCCCTTCCCTGAATATCCTTGAGTAGTTTTTCATCATTTTCTATGCAGGAAACTATCATATCTTTGTGCATGCCTAGTGTTATCGCATGCATCCTCATGAATAACTTGTCAGGGTGGATGTTGGAAGGTTCTAGCAAAAACTGAATTGTTATCGAACATGCATCCTCTTCCACAATTTCAAGCCCCATGAGAAACTTCATCGCATTTTTTATCGTACCCCTGTCCTTGTAAGAAACTCTATCCTTCCCCGCTATTCTTATGACATTATATCCAAGAAGATATGCCGCTGTGATTTCGTTCAGCAAGCTGTGCATGTATTTCGGAGGATACCCCAGCACTATTTCCTTGGATTTTCTCTGATTGCTTGTTTGCGGCGTAATTATGAGCCTGTCGTCTGAACTTCTTTCAATAGAAACTATGCTCCCTCTCCTTAGATTGTTCTTTTTTACCCAGCTCTTTGGGAGTGAGACTAGAGCGGTGCCTCCTCCCATTTCCTGAATCTTCCTCAATTCTACTGTTTCCATCTTCATAGTTCTATAGAGAATTTATAGAGGATTTTAATTAAGTTGTCGCAATCAACTCACCTGCATTGATTGGTACTGCTTATGCACCATCTCATATTACAGGCTTTTTCGAAATTGTAGAGAGCGGCAGCGAGTTGACAACAGGCTCGAGGGGGGTAGGTGTGTGCTTGGATGCAGGAGTCATTACTACCGTGAGGGCCACTAAAGCGGCATCCGCCAATATCGGGATCAGGATAAATGGTAAACATAGCTCTGCACCTGTTTCTGTACTAGTTGCAGAGAAGATGCTATCTTTGGCTGAAGCAGATTACAATATTGAGATAGATCATCAAGTGGGTGTCCCAATCGGTGCAGGTTTCGGTACTAGTGGTGCAGGAGCCCTCAGCGCATCTCTATCGATAAACAAGGCCCTTGGTCTCGGGCTAGATGACAAGAAGGCTTCGCAGATTGCACACGCAGCAGAGATAGAATGCAGAACTGGCCTTGGAACTGTTCTCGCTGAATATGAAGGAGGGGCTGTAATTCGCACTAAGGCTGGTGCACCGGGTATTGGCGCTGTTTCGCATTTTGACTGCGGGGCTAGGAAGATTGTAGGCGCGATAAGTTTCGGAGAATTACAAACAAACAATCTGCTGTCAGGCAGAGTTTTCCGTTCTTTGATAAGCGAAACAGGTAAGCCTATGACGGATGACTTCCTCCTAAATCCTACTGTTGAGAACTTCCTGAGCATCTCCCGAGAGTTTGCATTCAAGGTTGGATTAGTTTCGCCTATTGCAAAGGCTATGATAGAGGAAGGTGAGAGGAGGGGATTGTCATGTAGCGTGGCGATGTTCGGAGAAACCGTGTTTTCTTTGGTTGATGAAGACTCCTCCCAATTCTTGAAAGGGCTCTTCGAAAATTTCGCTTCTGAAAATTCTACAATTATCTTCTCTTATGTTTCCGAAGGAGGTGCTAGGATGTGTTAACATCAGTACCTATTCCGAAGAATCACCCAAGGGCTCAGTCCCTCTTTGTAAGGGAGAAACTTGTCGAGGCCTTCAGAAAGGGCGTGGTTGTCCCGGAAGGATTGATAGCGCATGGAAGAGGAGAGGCCTTTGATTACATTCTAGGAGAGAAGACAACAGATTTTGCTAGAAAGGCTGTTCGCACAGCTGCAGCTGCACTAATTCTGGCAAAGAAGCCAGTAATTTCAGTAAATGGCAATGTTGCGGCTCTTGCGTCTGACAAAGTTATTGAGCTATCCAAGGTAGCAGGGGCAGCAATAGAGATCAATCTTTTTTACAGAACTACCAAGAGAGAAGTTGCCATTGCTAAGGTTCTGAGAAATGCTGGTGCTGGTCAAATTCTCGGAGTTGGGGAGAACGCATCCTCCAGAATAGCGGAGATGCTGAGTGAGCGCAGAAGGGTTGACCCAGAGGGAATACTGACTGCTGATGTAGTGCTTGTGCCTCTTGAAGACGGAGACAGAACAGAGGCATTAAGGAAACTAGGTAAAACGGTTATCGCAATCGATCTGAACCCTCTCTCGAGAACGTCATTGAATGCTTCTATTTCGATAGTTGACAACGTTACAAGAACTCTGCCATTGCTAACCGATGGAGTAAAATCACTCAAAGGGAAGAAGAATATACGCAAGATAGCCGAAGATTTCAATAATCAA
Organism: Nitrososphaerota archaeon; assembly: GCA_016180375.1. Lineage (GTDB taxonomy): Archaea > Thermoproteota > Nitrososphaeria > Nitrososphaerales > UBA57 > JACPBJ01. The sequence goes on from JACPBJ010000001.1 coordinate 7,215, forward strand.
GCGAACCTGCGAGAGGCTTTTGCATACCTAGCGAAACGGCTTGACAAACTTTCCAGAGGTGCTAATGATGTCTGAAAGAAAGAAGGTCTCTATAAACGATATAATCAAAATGAAAGGTGCAGGCAGGAGGATAACTGCAGTAACAGCTTATGATTATCCCTTCGCATTAATCGCTGATAAGGCAGAATTCGATATAATACTAGTAGGCGATTCGGGAGGCATGGTATCGCTCGGCTATGAAAGCACGATACCCGTTACAATGGATGAAATGATTCTTATGAGCAAAGCAGCATCAAGGGCAGCAAAAAGCTCGCTACTTGTCGGAGACATGCCATTTATGTCGTTTCAAGTTTCTAGGGAGGAAGCTGTAAGAAATGCTGGGCGCTTTGTCAAGAAAGGTGGCATGAATGCCGTGAAAATCGAGGGAGGCAAAGAATTTGCAGATGTTGTTAGGGCAATCGTCAGAGCAGGCATACCTGTAATGGGTCATGTTGGGCTTACCCCTCAAACTGCAACGCTTTGGTATGGTTACAAAGTTCAAGGAAAAGACAATCGCTCTGCCAATAGGATAATTGAGGATGCACAGGAGCTTGAGGCTGCAGGAGCGTTTGCAATAGTTTTGGAAATGGTGACTGAAGAAGTGGCACAGATAGTTACAGAGAAATTGAGCGTTCCAACCATAGGCATTGGCTCAGGAGCTTACTGCGATGGTCAGGTTCTTGTCCTGCACGACATTCTGGGATTGTATGATCGGTTCACGCCGAGGTTTGCAAAGAAATACGCGGATTTGAGTTCTATTGCTTCTGAAGCTCTGGCAAATTACAGAAACGAAGTCACTACAGGAAAGTTTCCCAGCTCGGAGCATACATTCAGAATGGATCCAAAGGAACTGCAAAAGCTGAAAGCACGTTTAGGAAAACTAACCGAGGCAGAGGTTTGAAAATTAGGGAAAAGGGTCTTCCACCAAAAGAAATAGCTCAGATGCTTGGTAGGATGCTACAGGATGACCTCACATTTACTTCAGGCAGAATAGTAGGTTCAATGTGCACCGAGCCTGCAAGGTTTGCAAGGCGCCTTTATTCAAAATATCTTGAGAAGAACCTTGGCGATCCAGGCCTTTTCCCCGGAACTGCCAAACTGGAGGCGGAATGCATCGCAGCAATCGGCAACCTCCTTAGTCATTCAAATGCTGCTGGGAGTTTGGTTTCCGGAGGTACAGAAGCAAACATCATGGCTCTTTGGTCTGCTAAGAAAAACAAAGTCGAAAGGCCTGAGGCTATAATCCCAATCTCTGCGCACCATTCCTTCGACAAGGCCGCTGACTTGCTCGGAGTCAAAATGGTCAAGGTTCCCACGGATGTTATGGGAAGAATTGATGTTAAGAAGGTAAAATCATCGATAACTCCCAACACAATAATGATGCTTGGCATAGCAGGCACGACAGATCTTGGTGTTATAGATCCGATAACCGAACTTTCAGAGATTGCGGAAGCAAATAACATCCATCTTCATGTGGACGCATCATTTGGCGGATTTGTAATACCCTTTCTGAGAGAATTAAGATACGATGTTGAAGACTTTGATTTTAAACTTACCGGGGTTTCTTCCATAAGCATAGACCCGCACAAAATGGGCATGGCACCGGTTCCAGCAGGTACTATTCTCTTTAGAGATATCGCGATGCTTGAACGCATCAATATCGTCGCAGACTATTTGGCTGGAGGCGAAGCCTCCAAGGTCACTTTGTTGGGAACAAGGCCAGGAACTGCTGCGATAGTTCTCTGGTCGATGCTTAACCTTTTTGGGATGCAGGGATACAGGCGCATTGTCAAGAGGTGCATGAATCTTACCTATTTGTTATACGAAGAAAGCCAAAGAATGAATGGTGTAAAGCCTGTTCAAGAGCCTACCATGAATATCCTAGGATTGAAGCCTTTGCGATCTTCTCCACAGCAAGTTGCAAAAGAACTAAGAGTAAAAGGTTGGGCAGTTTCGGCATTCCCAAAGCATTTGAGAATTTGTGTAATGCCACACGTAAGGAAAAAACACATCCTTGAGTTCGCCAAGGCGCTTGATTTGCTCGAAAAGACCGAGAAGATCATTGTCAGGCATGGTTCAAGCTATAGGGCACTTGCTGACAAGGCAAAGATGCACAAATACCAATACTCGTTTTTATAAGCAAACGATCTGCATCCAAGGGCGTGGCTGGCCTAGCCTTATGGAGTGATTGATTTGGTCTACATTAAGAAACTGGAAGTCAAAGGCTTCAAGTCGTTTGGAAATAGAAACGTAACAATCCAATTTGAGAGAGGGCTTGTTGGAATAACTGGTCCCAACGGATCTGGAAAGAGTAACATTATTGACTCGATAATCTTCGGTTTGGGACAAAATAACCCGCGCACTCTTAGAGTTAACAGGTTGGCAGCCCTAATCTACGATGCAGGGGAAGCAGAGAAGACTGACATGCTTAAAGTTACGATAACTTTGGACAATTCTGACAGGCTCATCTCTGTAGACAGCGACAACGTAGTCATCGCAAGAGAGCTAAAGTCGACTGGTGAAAGCACATATTATCTCAACGGGAAGAGGATTCAGAAGGGAACCCTAACAGAGATACTGAGCCTAGCATTGATAGACCCTGATGGCATAAACTTCGTTCCTCAAGGTTTGGTTACAAGACTTTCTGAGCTTACACCTGAAGAGAAAAGGGTTCTGATCGAAGAGATTGTTGGAGTGGCGCAGTTCGACGAAAAGAAGGAGCAAGCAGTCAAGCAGCTCGAGGCAGCGGACGTCAACCTGAAAATTGCCCTCGCAAGATTGGGAGAGATCAAATCCAGAGTTGATTCTCTTGAAGGAGAGCGAAACGATGAATTAAGATTAAGGTCTCTGGAGGACGAAATACGCTGGGCGAAGGGA
>JACPBJ010000192.1 GCA_016180375.1 Nitrososphaerota archaeon
TCACGCTTAAACAATCTTGAACCAATAGGCTACGTCATCCTGCTTCTCCAAAACGACGTTCATTCCGTTTTCGATATTCTCTAAATCATCAGCGACAAGCCTGCCAGTGACAAGAGGACCAGAACCAAGTTTCACGAGCACTACAGCATAGGGTTCCTGATTCCTGAATCTCTCTGGACCGATCCTGATTATTGTGTATGCAAATATCTTGCCTTTGCCATCAACTTCGACTTTCTCCAGTTTATTCGACGAACAATTTAGGCAAACTGCCCGGTAGGAAAGTGCGATAGAGCTGCATGCTTTGCATCTATACCCTGCGATCTTGGGCAAATTACCTATCTCTTGAGTATGCTCACTACGCAAACTGTTCCCGTCGCTCCGAAGTTATGGGCCATTCCTATTTCTGCGTCTGAAACTTGGTTTTCTGCAGATCCTCTCAACTGCTGAACGACCTCGTAGACCTGCCCGATTCCTGTCGCTCCGATCGGATGCCCTTTAGAAAGCAAGCCTCCGCTGGGGTTTATTGGAATCTTTCCTCCGATTTCTGTCTGACCTTCCTGCAATGCTTTGGCACCCGTTCCCTTCGTGAAGAATCCCAAGTCTTCACTCGCAACAATCTCCGCAATCGTAAAACAGTCATGTAGTTCGAGAACATCGATGTCTTTTGTCGATACTCTGGCCATTCGCATCGCTTGCTCAGCAGCCAGCTTGGTACTGTCAAAACCTGTAAGGTCCTCATATTCAAAGGCTGCACCCCTGCCCGTAACTTGGGAAATTCCAATAACCTCTACAGGCTCTTTCGAGAACTTGCGAGCGATCTCCGTAGGACAAAGAACGGCAGCTGCTGCACCGTCGCTAATAGCGCAGCAGTCTAGCAGCCTTAGAGGATCAGCAATGAGGCGCGAATTGATAACATCATCTATGGTAACTTCCTTTCTGAACTGAGCCTTCGGATTCTTCGCCCCATACCTTCTATTCTTCACAGAAACTTGCGCAATCTCTTCTCTGGTAGTACCAAATCTTTGCGAATATCTGTTAGTTACGAGCGCAAAAAAACCCGGAAATGTAAGTCCTGTTCTGCCTTCTATCTCCCTGTCTTCTGCTTCTATTAACGTTTCAGTCGCCTTTGGCGTAGAGACAGCGGTCATCTTCTCTAACCCAGCAACCAAAACAAAATCCCTGAGCCCATTGGCAACCATCTGGTAGCCGTAGCGCAATGCTATTCCTCCAGACGCGCAGGCTCCCTCAACTTTCGTAGCAGGTATTCGCGGAAGGCCTATCGAGTTTGAAATCGCTGGCGCAATCGTTTCCTGTTGCACCAAGGTTCCAGAGGAGAAGTTTCCAAGCACGAACTCTTCTATCTGCTTTGGAGGAACCTGAGCATCTTGCATTGCCCCTACGCAGGCCTCAGCGGCAATTTCCTTGAAACTTTTTTCAAGCCTGCCAAAATTAGTCATCTCGATGCCGATTATGGAAACTGATCTCAAGATGCGAGTCTCTTTTAATTTATGAATTATTGACTCTTAAGCCTGTCGGGGTTTCTAAGCTCCGGGCTGCAAGAACTTTGACGCAGCTTCCAATGCTGCTCCTGTCTGCACCTTCATTCCTAGGCTTCTCAGCGTCATCTCCATCCCAGAAAGAAGTGCCGTAACGTGCATTTTATCCACATTGGCAAAATGCCCCACACGAAGAGCGTCGTCCCTCTGCTCTCCAAATCCTCTTGCAACTTCGACATTGTATTCATGATTTAGCGTGGACTGTATCTCAGGGGCTTTACCCTTTGGAACGAGAATGCCAGTTACCGTATTTGCTCTGTAGCCCTCTTCCGCCACGAATCCTAAATCTAAAGCCGCTAGTCCATTTCTTACAGCCTCTGCCAATTTTCTGTGCCTCTCCCATCTCGCATCAAGTCCCTCCTCCAGCACCATCGTCATCGCTTCCTTGAGTGCCAGCATTATCTGCACTGCAGGAGTCGCAAGGTAAATCTTTGGATCCTCCATTATAGGCTTCCATCGCACCAAATTGAGGTAATACGATCGAATTGGAATCTTCCTGTTCTCCAT
>JACPBJ010000193.1 GCA_016180375.1 Nitrososphaerota archaeon
GAATTCCATGGCATGGGCTCAAAGTCATCAAAGTTGAGCTTTGGATATGTAAGGTCTGGGTATCTATTTACTATTTCCTCTATCGGAATAAGATGGTCCTTGAACCGCCCAAGCTGCGATATGTCGACGTTCATAACGTCAAAGTTGGGAGATTTTGTTGTTACAGCGAGTAATGTCTTTGCTAGGTTATTTTGGTATACATCAAACTCTAAGAGCAGCGTCATGTCCGTTGCAGTTTCAAAATCGATTTTGTTCCTGTACAGGGCTCTTGGACCAACTTCTGCTTCCAATGCAACTCTGATCTGCTTCCCTGCTACCTTATCCTGAACTGACTGCATCCACCTGATAAATTCAAGATATTCATCAGGCGTATAGTTCTGAGGGTTCTTCGGCTCTGCTATTATTAGATGTCGTTTTGGTGTCGTGGGTTTCGGTGTCTGAGTCTGATTACCTTGTGTAGGCTCGATGGCGCTGGGCTGGGGCTGCCTTAGAGTTGTAAAATAAGCTGCTCCACCAATTGCGGCTGCGCCGCCTGCGATGCCCAGATAGGTCAGAAACTTTCTGCGGGATACCTTGTCATTGGATGCCTGAAATTTTATTGCGGATTTATCATCCTTCGTTTCGGGGGTTTTGTCGGAGGACAATGCTACAGTATGCTAATGAATTTGGGTAGTCAATAAGCGTTATTCCCTTTTGCTGATGGCAGTGCACGCCCCTGCACAAAAGCTACACAGGGGGGTTGAAATATAAAGCAAGATGGGTTACTAACAAATCGTACCCCTTAGTATGAACTATACGGGGGGAGTCGCATGAGATCAAATTTCTCTGTTTTGATTGCTTCATGCTGCAGAGAAAGCCTGTGCAAGTGTACGAGATCAATGTTATTTTATTGTTATCCTCTCTGATTGGTAAATGAGTAGAGTACTATAGTACTAGAGTATGCTAGTGATTGATCTATTTTGATGCGCCTTCGTGCAAACGAGTAGTGGCTAGGTTCTTCTGGAAAGCCATTCTCCCAGTACCCTTGCCGCCTTGCCTCTGTGGGAGAATTTGTTCTTCTCATCCATCGTCATCTCTGCAAACGTTTTCTTACTACCATTAGGGATGAATATGGGGTCGAAACCGAATCCTTCTTCCCCTCGAATTTCCTTGCTGATCGTGCCTTCGGCTATTCCAACAAACCTCTTGATCAATTTTCCTTTTTCTCCGTAAGCCATTGCGGAGTGGAACTCTGCTTGCCTATCATCCTGCCCTTCCATGAGTTTGAGAATTCCTGCCGGGCCTATGGTTTTGAAGACATAGGATGAATATGGCCCCGGAAAAGTGCTTAGAACATCGACCTGCAGGCTTGCATCTTCGACGATAAAGGGCTTCGAAAACTTCTTTGCGATTTTCTTTGCAGAGTCTTCAACTACTGCGAGAACGCTGTAGGCCTGTATCTCGTCTCCCTTCATGTCCACTTGCTCTAGTTCTATTCCATATTCTTGGAGAACTTTTCCCACTTCGGCAAATTTGTTTAGGTTGCCGGTTGCAAAGTACAGTTTCATTATTCGACCCTCGCATACCTTCCTCTGCGCTCTATCTCTGCAACTACCTCTAGAACCTTCTTTGCCCTGCTCTTCCCCGCAATTTCTTCATAGCCAGCGATGATTTCTGGAAACAATGCCTGAAAGTCTTCATGATGCGCGCTGTTCAGGACTTCTTTTATCAAATGTAAATCCACACCCATATCCTCAAACTTGCTGCTCTGCGAGGCAAGACCAAAGTCTATCAGGTATAATTTCTCATCGCAAAAGATGAAGTTAGATGTTGTCAGATCTCCGTGAACAATGCCAGCTCTGTGCAGCTTGGCAACCATTCTGCCTGCCTCCCTTGCAAGTGCCTTCTTCAGATTTGTGTTGCTATCAAGGAAAATCTCCCTCAGACGCCTTCCTTCAAGATGCTGCATAATGATTTCTGCCTTCTTCGGGTCTACGAAGTATAGCAGAGGAGTTGGTACTCCTGCTTGTCTTGCTTTGACTATTAGAGATGCTTCCCTCAGGGTTCTC
>JACPBJ010000194.1 GCA_016180375.1 Nitrososphaerota archaeon
AGTGCAGCTATCAGCAACAACATTGGTCTTTGTTCCTCCTTTTATCATTCCGACGCTTATTGTGGGATTGCCAACAAGGGAATCTTTGCGCTTTTCCAATTCTGAAAGGTAATTCTCGAGCGCGTTAACGACCTTTGTCATTTTGTAAATTGCATTTACAGTCCTTCCGGTTTTTACTTGGCTGGAATGCAGTGAGACCCCCTTGGTAGTTATCTCGAACCATAGAACGCCCTTATGCGCCCTGTATATCATGCCATCAGTTGGTTCAGCGATGATGGCCATGTCTGCTCTTATTCCATCTTCAACGAGACTCTTTGTCCCCAAGCCAGCATTCTCCTCATCAATAACGCAGGTCAGAATAATCTTCCCAGCAAAATCATCGCCATGAGTGTCTACGAAAGCCTTAGCTGCGACCATTGCGGCTGCCAGTCCACCCTTCATATCCACGCTTCCTCTTCCGAATATCTTGCCCTCCTTGAGGGTGGCTGAGAAAGGGTCGTATTTCCATGAAGAGACATCGCCTGTAGGGACGACATCCATGTGCCCATTCAGCAGAATTGTTCTACCTGCTCTTCTTCCTTGGTAACTTGCAACTATGTTGGCTCTTTTTGGGGCTATCTTAACCAGCCTGCTTGAAAAGCCGTATGATTGAAGCTCTCTGTCTATGAACTCTGCGAGATCCTGCTCGTCGCCGGGAGGATTTACGCTTGGAATCCTTACAAGCGACTGGGTTAATCTTGCAAGATCGTCTTCCTTGATTCTTTTGAAAGTCTCTCTGGTCAATTGAAGCAGTTACATGCCACGAACTGTAAGCTTTTTAGCGATTTTGTATTGTGCTTTGTTCCGATGGCAAATATGTATGCACGGGCGAGAGTTTTGGTGGAAGGTTCTGTTCAAGGGGTAGGGTTTAGGAACTTTGTCAGAAGCAGGGCAAATGCACAGCGGGTAACAGGCTGGGTTAGAAATCTTGATGATGGAAGAGTTGAGGCGGTCTTCGAAGGTGAAAAGGCAGACATAGAACACCTTATCGAGATATGCAAAAGAGGATCGGTTTTTGCGAGGGTAAAAGATATCAGAGTTTTGTGGGAGGATGAATTTGAGAGATTTTCTTCTTTTTCCATTAAACACAACTAATTCTTACAACTTGTCGTGGTGACTGTCTTCTCATAAGGCCCCAATGCCCAGAAAATAGCCGATTAGCCGACCGTCCCGTATTGCGTTCCAAAGGAACTGGAACAGATGCTCCAAGGGGTTCCTTATCCTTCTTTGCCTGCTATAACGTCGGCATGAGCAAACCAATGTTCACAAAAACGAAGGTGCTGGGGCTTGCGCTCGTCGTAGTCCTCGCAACAGGAGGTCTAGTAAACTTACTAGCATTTGCAGAACCGCACAGAAGGAATGACGATGCTAGGCAAGCAGGAGTCCTAGGTATAGTGGCTAGGGCAGATGCAAACAAAACAACAGCAGAGAACCTTATTGCCGTAGCAGAGCAGGCAATGAAAAACGCCCAAAGTCTTGCAGATCTAGCAGCAAGCAAGGGCGTCAATGCGTCGCATGCAAAGTCCCTGATCACAAGAGGGTCGAATCTGCTGGACGATGCGAAGAAACTTCTAACTAACAACATGACCGGAAGAGCAATGCTACACACTAGGCAAGCTATGGAGGCATTCGGTCGCGTAGACGTAGCAATCGCCAACGCCTTCATACACTTGGAAACCGTGCAAGAGATGGTAGAAAGACTACAGAAGGTCATAGTAAAGACAGAGGAGCAGACACAGAAACTTCGGGATACAGTAAGAAATTCCAACCTATCGCAGTCAGTCAAAGATCAGATATACGCACACCTAGATGCAGCGCAGGAGCATGTAGACATAGCAAAGGGAGACTTGGCTAGCAACCCACCAAAGGTAAGAGATGCCACGCACGAGTTACGAGAAGCTTACAGGGAAATTGAAACTGCCATCAAGATCATGAGAGAGATTGGTGCTGGCAAGCATGGCAGGAATGTCGAAGCTATCATAAACGCGGTGGAGAGAGAGATA
>JACPBJ010000002.1 GCA_016180375.1 Nitrososphaerota archaeon
ATTGTCAACCGCATCTGCAATAATTTCTCTCATAAGGCCTGTCAATTCTGTAATGATAGGTTTCGCAGTCATAGTTGGAATTGCCGTCGTAGCTCCTTCAAGAATAATTTCTTGGGAGTCGGTCTTGGGATTCTTCACGGGCTTTCTAGTCTCTTCATTTTCCATGGCGATAAACGACTACTATGATGTTGAGATAGACCGCATCAATGCTCCCACTAGACCAATACCAAGCGGAGCAGTCAGCATGATGATGGCAGTTGCATTGGCTGCTTCGCTCTTAGTTCTCGGCTTGGTTTCATCTCTGCTGATAGGAATTTCAAACCTCATAGTTGCGGCCTTTTTCGGATTGCTCGCATGGAGCTACAGCTACTGGGGGAAGAAGAGAGGGATAGCGGGAAACATGATGGTCGCTGCATCCATGGCTGTTCCGTACGTCTTTGGAGGCGTGGCGATCGGTAAGGGAAATGATCCTATGCTTTGGTTCCTTGCCGCAACGACTTTTCTTGCTGGTACAGGCAGGGAAGTTGTAAAGACCATTTCTGACGTTGAAGGCGATAGGAAAAAAGGTGTCAATTCTGTAGCAATAACAAGAGGAACAAAGGCAGCCTCAAAAGCTGGAGCTGGGTTCTTTCTCTCTGCCGTTGTGACAAGCATTCTTCCTACGGTTCTGGGTATAGCGGGAATTATTTACGCAATCCTCGTGTTTATTACAGATGCCTTCTTCATCTACTTATCAGCAAAGATAATGCGTAATTTTAGTGTAGAGGGAGCGATGCGGGTTAAGAAGATGGCTTTGGGAGGCATGATGCTTGGGCTACTTGCATTTCTTATTGGAGGGGCATTGAGATTTTGAAGGGTTTGATGTGGGTTGAAAAATACAGGCCTGCTTCTCTAGCAAAACTGGTTGGTAATGAGGAAGCGAGAATCGGCTTTCTAAAATGGTTGAGATCGTGGAAGCCCGGAGGGAAGGCAGCCCTGCTTGTTGGACCTCCGGGAATAGGAAAGACCGCTACGGTTCATGCAGCTGCTAATGAATTGTCATACGACGTAATTGAACTCAATGCTAGCGATGCAAGAACCAAGGAAAAGTTGCAGAATGCCCTCGGTCCATCCATTGGGAATCAGGCTCTTTCTGGGAAGCCAATGATACTCTTGGACGAGGTCGATGGAATCTTCGGGAGGAATGATTACGGAGGCATGGAGTTTGTCATGGAGCTGATGGAGAATACTTCGGTGCCATTGGTGATGACGGCGAATGCACAGGACAGTCCCAAGATTGGGAAGATTGCTTACAAGGCTGAAGTCTTCAGGTTTCAAAGGCTTCCTCCTAGGTTAGTCGAACTGTATCTTCGCAGCATTATCGAGAAAGAGCATGTCAAGCTTGACGATGAGTCCTTGCAGAGTATAGTACTAAGATCAAGGGGAGATGTCAGGTCTGCGGTGAATGATCTTCAGGCGGCTGCCTTCGGGCTTTTGGAGTTTGAAGTTGAGGTTCCAGAGAGAGACAGGATGGCAACGATAAACCAAGCCTTCCAGCAGCTCTTTGATGCGACGAACCATGTGGAGGCGCTACTCGCTCTTGACTCGGCTCCTGTAGATCCGAAAGAGAAAGTTAGGCTCGTATTCGCGAGTCTTGTTTCAAGTTCCCTAGACATTGAAACTCGGGCAGAAGCTCTTGAGGCTCTATCCCGGGCTGATGAAATAGTCGGAAGAATTAGAAGGACGCAGGAATGGAGGCAACTACGATACCTCAATACAATTCTGGCCATAGGCCTCTTCAATGCCATACAGGGAAAGCGGCTCCAATTCAACGCTGACCCTGTTCCGTGGGAAACTAAGCTGAGGTTGTGGAATGAAGCCAAATACTTCGCGCAACTTGGAAGAACTCTTGGAGCGATTCTAAGCATATCGAGAAAGCAGTTTGCAGAAGCCTATCTCCCGTACTTCGCTCTCATCCTTGCTAAGACCGAGGGAGGAGAAAAGATGCTTGGGAGGATGGGCATTGATGAATCGACGATTAAAGTGATAGCAAAGGAAGGCAAGAAGTTGTTGGAGGCTTTACGATGAAGGTCCCTATTGGAGAGCACTTCAAATTGCCATTGCTTGGCAAGGATGTTTTCATCAAACTTTCACGGGAAGTCGGTCTAAAATACGATTCAAAGCAGGGTTTCATGATAACGCCGAAGACCAGACTTGACCTATTGGTTTCAGTCTTGCAGGAGGCTCTGAAAGAAGAAGTTTCTTTCGTATTAAAGTGCTTCATATGCAGAGCGAAGACTCCCTGCGAGACCTGTATCTACAACAACATTTGCGACAGGAAGAGCGTTTCACCTGCCTGTATATGTGACTCGTGCAAGGAAAAAGATAATGCGTTTGCACAATATTCCGAGAAGTTTCTGGAGCTTAGTGTCTAGAAATGGTCCCGCGGGTCGGATTTGAACCGACGACACTCCGGTGTCTGTTAGCTTGATAGGCTGGTGATGCGAGCCAAGGCCCGCTTCTACAGCGTCTCCTCTTCTTTCGGAAGATCGGAAGCTCTACCAAGCTGAGCTTACGGGGTTTGAGATCTTACCGCGGGGGTAATCGCGGGACCAAATTGAGAGGCGCTTTTCGTTCTAATAAATAATTATCTCTTCAGAATCATACTGATAATATACGCATCGAATAATGCAGGTTGGCTTACACAGCCCCAATATCTTCCTTCATTTATATACCCCCTCTAGGGCCCTATCAAACGATAGGGGGCTCTACCCTTCTTCTTTTCACCTAAACATCATTCATTTTGGATATTTTTAAGATAGGGCTTCCGCCAAGCAAAATGTCTTCCACACTCACATTCGTACTGCGTAGCGTTTCCCCTGAACCACGAAAACAGGTCCTGTCATAGCACCCATCATATAGAGGCTGGTATGTTAAAAGATGTAAAATCGATGTGGCATCTTATTATCAGTCCAGCATCTTCCCGTCTTTTGTGACTATCTTGACCTCTTTTATCATACCATTAGCAAACTGATATGCACCCAATTCTTTTGATGGCATTGACATTATCAGCCACACTACAGGGTTGATTTCCATATAGAGCATGTCGGTGCCTGAAGGGTGGGGAGGGGCGGGATGCGAATGAAATATCCCTACGACTTCTTCGCCCTTCATTTCTGCTCTCTTGTAGGCTGAAAATAGCTCTTCAGGAGAGATTGTGAAACTTACCCTTGATTTCTCACCGTTCTGCGTTAGAAATGCCTCTGTTACCATCGAAGCGTCCTTAACCGTATTTCCAAGCAATAAGGCACAGGCCTCAAACGGCCAGCCCTGCTGAGCATGCACATTCAAAATAGAAAGAATATTCTTGTTTATCCGTATCTCTGCGATATTGCTGGACAGCCGAACTGACCTTTACCGTGCTGCTTAGATAATTAGCCTGAATGCGAATGCGAGTGCCAGCGCTATCACTATCGTGATGACTAGAGCAGCTCCAGCAGCTGCGGCTCCCTTCGGAGATGGAAGTCCATCCTTCAGGAGCCCGCCCGGGAACAGTACGAGGCCAAAGAGCATAGAATACGCCCCTATCGCATGCAGACCCTGCAGGAAAGTCTCTGCAATACCCGCATATGATATCCAGATGGCTGTAACTCCAGCTGCAATTAATAGCGAACCAGGTAACAGTAACTCCCAGTCCATGTTCTCCAGTCCCACCCTGTTATGTACGTTTTAAAATGTTTTCTTCTTGACCCTTTGGCATTCTGAATAACTCTATGCCTTAGCGTGGAGAGGCTTAGGTCTCAAGCAGCTCCCTCCAACAGATTTGGCAATGTTGCCCAAAATCAGATAAGGCGTAGCCAACAGCACCGGGATCGTGAGAGCGATAAAGAGCGTCTGAAGAGGTGCCAGAGAAATTGCTAATGCCGTAGCACCCACGCCTCCGACTATGTTTGCAAGGAATAGCCCTGCACATGTTGGACATCCGGTAAACAGACCTATGGAAGCAGCCAGGCTTACGGTCCAGCCCTGCTTCGTGAAACTCGGCCTATTTTTCCAAGCGTAGTAGGTCAACGAAACATTAAGCGCTACTAAACCCGAAATAGTAATGAGCAGAAGCAGCGTAAGAGGAACAATCAAGAACCCGACATTCTCGGTAAGATATCCGACAAGAACAGGAACCTGGCCAGGAGGGCCACAGCAGGGGCTGACTGCAATGGATGGAATGCTTGTGAGATAGGCTTCCGAGAATCTCATCTCAGGCCTGTAGATTATCATGCTTGTAACGAAGCTGTAAAAGAGCCCGTACAACAAGGATGCGACTGCAAACACCCGAACCACTGCCCTGTCGAGGAACATGTATGGCAACACGGAGCTTAGTTTCAGCGGGATCTCGTCTGCATCTTTCATCGCTTTAGCTTTTCCTTTCAGGGATGTGTACAGTCCCAACACCGTTACTGACATTCCTGCGAGCAGTACAACAAAGTAGAGGTATGCGAGCGATTCAAAGAGAGCGAATGATTCTGCTGACAATATTCCCATGTAGTTTTGCGCGATTGAGTACCCCAAGGTATCTGCACCAATGATAAGAATCCCAAACGCAGCCATGCTGGGGATCATGGCAAACTCACGAACGTATTGATCGAAGGTGCCCAAACGATAGAATAGAACTATTTGTTGAATATGAGGGTTTTGCAAAAGTGAAGGCTTAGCCTTCGACCTTGAATTCGCCCCACATTCCGAGCTGCGCATGTCCGGGTACTGGGCAGATGTAGTAGTAGGTTCCTGTCGTATCGGCGTTGAAAACTATGCTACCTCTGTCTCCTGGCACTAGAGGTCTAGGACCGGTACCTATTGTCGCTTTGAACATTATAGGCGCTTCGTCGCTATTCTCTTTCACTACAGAAAAGGCATGTGCAGTAGCACCATTATTCTTGAAATTCACCTTTACTATGTCCCCTGTCTTAACAGTCAATGTCGGCCCCGGCGATGATATCTGCTGACCCTCAAAGGCAAATCCAAACTTTGGACCTGCTTCCCCTCCATCAATTGCGAATTCAACCGTGGGAGTTGCGGTCAATACTTGCCCTTCAGCGGGGAAGACTAATGAGTAAGCTATCCATCCTACCCATGCGACACCAATGACGAAAGCGAGTGTTGCTACTGTATATGCACTCTGCATAATTACACCCCATGCAACGCGCCTATGGACAGAAGGCTTAATGTGAGTAGTATGAACGCTGCTACTAGTCCTAGCAGAAGTAGCGATGATACTGACCTAGGCTCGTCCTTTAGATGCTGGAAGAAGAGCGCTACTAACAGTGCCTTGATACCAGCAAGTCCCATGACAGATGTCACCAGAACATTTCGTGCCAAAGGTTGTCCTATGATTGCGAGCTCGAATGCGGTGCTCCCTATTAGTACCGCGAAGATCGATGAATAAACTTTGATGGACATATCATCACTTATAGAAGATAGAATAGCGGGAAGAGGAATATCCAGACTATGTCGACAAAGTGCCAGTAGATGCCGAAGTACTCAACAGTTCCATGATCATGTCCGAGATATCTGCCTTTCAAAACTCCTCCGATGATTACAGCTAGCGCTACAATTCCTCCAAGCACATGCGCGCCGTGGGCTCCTGTAGTTATGTAATACGTGCTGGAAATAGGACTAGCAGAGAGAGTAAACCCCTCATGGAATAGCTCCTGCCATTCTGTTGCCTTGTTATAGAGGAACCATAGAGCGAGGAATAACGTTAGTGCTAGCGAAGCAGCAACTCCTCCCTTTGAGCTTTTCTTTGAAAATACTACTGCCATAACTGCAGTAAAGCTGCTAGTAAGCAGTATGAAGGTGTTGATGGCACCATGCTGTATCTTGAAGATGGTATCAATCGCCGGCCATTCAGCAGTTCCTGCCCTTATGAAGAGGAAAGCTCCTATGAAAACTCCAAAGAATATCACCTCTGACGCCATGAACGTCCATATTCCCATCTTCATCCTGCCGATATTCTTGAATGGCCAGCCTTCGAGAGTCTCATCCTCAGGGGCGACGAATTTCTCTCTTGCGAAGCCGTAGATTGCAAAGCCACCCATGATAAGAGCTGCAAAGAAAATCCAGAGATAGACTATGCCTGCCGAAAAGCTCGCTGATGGGATGAAGGTAAGCGATACGATGCCAAAGAGTGCGAAGAATGCAAGTGCGGATAGAATTATTGGGAATGGACTGAGGTGGCTCTGGTGTGGCAGACCATGGGGAGCCGAATAGCCTGAAGGAGTCCCTCCGTTAGCAAATGAAGTCAATTTTGGCAAGCTCACCGTACCATCTGAATTAACCCGCGGAGTTTCTTCGAAGTTGTAGTCTGGTGGGGGCGAAGTTGTAGCCCATTCCAGAGTGAAAGCATTCCAAGGATTCGAACCGGCAGGAGCACCACTCCTCATGCTCGTGAATAGGTTGTAGAGAAGTAATAATTGGGCAAGGCCGAAGACGAACGCGCCTATCGTAGCAAGGAAATTATTAAATGCCCAAGCCTGCTCTGCGTATGTTACGACACGCCTAGGCATGTCATAGTTTATGAACATCGGGAAGTAGAGCAGATTGAAGCCTATGAAGGAAAGGGCAAAGTGGAGTTTCCCAAGACTCTCCTTATACATTCTGCCTGTTATCTTGGGGAACCAGTAGTAAAGGGCACCAATCAGAGCCACGGCACCTCCCCCAACCATCACGTAATGGAAGTGTGCCACTACCCAATAAGTCCCTCTGAGGTGATGATCGATAGCAACGGAACCAAGGAATACTCCTGTTACTCCTCCGATAATGAAGAGCATTATGGAGCCCAACGCGAACAGTGCTGGAGTCTTGAGCTTGATCTTAGCGCGAACAAGACTCTCTATGAATGCAACAACTATTACATCAAATGGTAGTGAAACTGCTATAGTAGTTAGGGTAAATATCTTGGCAACGAGGGGGTCGTAGCCGGTAACAAACATATGGTGTCCCCAGACCATAAAACTGACCACAGCAGCTATTATAAGCCCAAGAATGATATATTTTCTGCCATACAACGGTCTGCGTGTGAATGAAGGGATCATATCGCCAACCGCGCCTATAGCAGGGAATAGGACGATGTAGACTTCAGGATGCCCAAAGAACCAGAACACATGATCCCATAAAAGCGAGCCGCCTTCGGGAGCCGAAAAGTACATAGTACCTAGCGTTCTATCCACCATGAGCATGGAAACACCCGCAAGGAATGAGGGGAAGGCGTATAGCATCATAAACACTGTAATTAGAATGCTCCAAGTGAACATGGGCATCTGCATGAGTTTCATGCCTGGAGCTCTCATCTTGAGTATTGTTGTGATGAAGTTCACTGAACTAATTGTTATGGAAACGATAAAGAGCACTAGGGCTCCAGCAGTAAGGTTTAGTCCTATATTCGGCGAATATCTTGCCGTGTTAAGGGGCGCATAAACTGTCCAGCCTCCGTCTGCGGGACCTACAAAGAAACTCACTAGTAGCATTATGCCGCTGAAAAGATACAGCCAATAACTGAGTGCATTTATCCTAGGGAATGCAAGGTCCCTTGCACCTATCTGTAATGGCACAATATAGTTCGCGAATGAAAAGGCAAAGGGAGAAAGGAACCATAGAACCATTATGAGGCCATGCGTAGTAAATGCTTGGTTGTATGCTGCGCTGGAAAGGAAGGTGTTATTCGGTACGGCGAGCTGAGTTCTGAGAAGTAAGGCCAAGGTACCTGAGAGGAACAGGAAGTATAGAGAAGTTACCAGATAGAGTATGCCTACGTCTTTGTGGTTGGTTGTGAAGAGCCACCTGCTGATTGATGAAGTTGGAGGTATTTGGTGATCCTCACTCATGGTTGCTGACCTCCTTGCTGCACAGGCGCATGTTGAATTTCACCAGGCTTAAGTTTAGAATACCAATCTTGGAATTCGTTCGGTTCCATAACGATCAATTTTGTCCTCATGAAGGTATGTCCTAAGCCACAGAACTCGTAACAAACAATATTGTATTCGCCAGCATCCCTAGCGACAAACCATATTGTATTGACTCTACCGTTGAGAGCATCCTTCTTTATCTTGAACTCAAGAATTCCAAAACTATGGAACACATCATCAGAATGAATTTTTACGATCACTACTTCATCTTTAGGAACTGTCATAACAGTATCCTGGTAATTGTTGGGATATTTGAACTTCCAGCCCCATTGGAATCCTGTAACTTCAACATTGAGAGTTCCTTGAGGAGGATTGTTAATCGCGTCAATGGCACCGAATGTTCCCCCTAGTAGTAGAGCAAGTATTAAACTGGAAAGGGTTAGCGAGATTGCAACGGTTTTAATCTTTCCCCTATCTTCTGGAATTTTGCCAAGCATGGGAGCATCTTCAGGGTCAGGAGTTTTCGCTCCTTGATCTCTGAACCTTAACATCAGGTATGTCATCAACCCTAGGACTACAATTGAAACTAAAACGCCGAGGAACCAGAATTGATTAAAAAGCCCTATAAAGATCTCTGAGGTGTTTGAGACCATACCACTTACAGTCTATGCTTTTGGTTATTTAACGATTTCTAGGTTGTACTAATTTGCGCATCTATGCTGCCACTTATACATTTCAAACATTTTTTATATCGATATAAAAAATGAATCCTGCAATGGTCAGCACTGGCACCGTAGCGATACTAGCATCAGTAATGGTCTATACGCTGATGATAATTGGAGCGTTCGTGAGGGCAAGTGGCTTTGGTCTTGCTTGTCCTGATTGGCCTACATGTCGTGGACAGGTAATTCCGGAATTTACTACTCCAGTTATCGCAGAATATACTCACAGAATTGCTGCTGCACTCTCGACTTTGCTAGTTCTTACAACGATGGTACTAGCCATAAGAAGGCATAGAAAGAGTAGAGTTGCGTTGTTTGCAACACTTAGCTTTGGGTTAATTATCGCCCAAGTTCTTTTGGGCATGCTGACAGTGCTATCAGGCCTTGATCCGATCATTGGAACTGCGCATTTAGCATTGGCGACTGCAGTTTTTGGCTCAACGGTAGTGACAGCAGTATTAGCGCGAAAAATAACAGTAGTTTCTTAGCTCTGACTAATTGTTGGATTAACCTTTTAAAGTTCGCCGTTTTCAATTGTTATGAGCAGTTTTGCGGCGTACGGAGCATGACATGGCAGAGGAGTACGGTAAAGCTACTGTGAAAGGCACGAAGATCCGCTATCAGGAGGTTGCTCTGGACTACGTCAGGATATCAAAATTCAAAATCATCTCCTTGCTCGACTTTGTAGCGATCTCTGCTTTGTTGGTTGCCGGAGGGCCATCTGTCTCTATTCAGACTATACTTGCTCTGTTTGCAGCAGGTACGCTTGCTTCTGCCGGGGCAGAGGCGTTCAATGCCTACCTCGACAGGGATATTGATAGTGTAATGGCAAGGACGATGAAGAGGCCTATACCTCTTGGCAGGATAAACCCTCCTGTAAGAGCACTGCAGTTCGGGACCGTAATGATAACAATGGCAACGGTGATATCATTAACAATGCTGAACGTTCTCAGCACTGCAATGATTCTTCTCGGTGCTTTCACATACATAGTAGTTTACACGATTGTGCTCAAGAGGCGCACAAGTTGGAACATTGTGCTTGGAGGATTTGCAGGAAGTTTCGCCGCACTTGCTGGCTGGGCAGCAGCAACAGATTCTATTAGCCTGCCAGCATTGCTGATGGCATTCCTGATATTTCTGTGGACTCCGAGTCATTTCTGGAGTCTTGCTGTACTGACGAACAGAGACTACAAGACGGCTGGTATCCCAATGCTACCAGCCATAGTTGGAGAGAAGAAAGCAAGTAAGTACATAGTGCTCAATACGCTGTTGTTGATTCCATTTTCCCTTCTGTTTTACGTCCTTGGCTATAGCGGGCTCGTCTACCTCACCATAACGAGCATCGTTGGCTTATTGCTTCTGATTACAAACATAAAGATGCTCAA
>JACPBJ010000196.1 GCA_016180375.1 Nitrososphaerota archaeon
CGTTTGTCATCCGGAGCGATGATTAGTTGCCGGGTAGAAATTGTAAGATAATTGTGTGAAAAAATTGAGGCTTAGCCTTGCCTTTCTATCTCTATCTTCCCATTAACATTCCTCAGCACTAGCACTTTGTTGTCCTCAAAGGTTACTTTGAGGTAATTGTCCTTCTCCTCTGCAGCTATAAGTTTTACAAATTCGAGCCCTTCTGTTAGATCTGTCATAGAAATCACTCTGGTACGCTGGTGACTTGCAGAGTTCCATTGACAGCATTTACGAACAGGAACCTATTATCTTGGAATACGAAGACGACTTCATCATCTTTCTTTTCAATCGTCATCAAAGACTGCCCTATCACGCCATCGAACTTTGCCATGGTTTTCTTTCCTGTTTTCCTTCAAAGGCGATATTAGCATTTCTGAAGAGAAAATAACGGCTGAGCTTCCATAGGGTTAATCTTTAGGCTCTTTGGTGAGGGCGTAGAGCAGAGTTGGGAGATCTTCCAGGCTACCGAGGAGCCTCATTAAAGGCGCTTTCCCAGCAAGATGTCTCAGTCGGGGACATTATACTGGTTAAAGCGAAGGGAGGAGAGTTTAAGGGATCTCTGCTCCCAAGATACGAATATGCTGATGATAAGCACATAGTCTTGAAACTTGATAACGGGTATAATGTCGGCATCGAGGTATCTAATATCCAATCCATATCAAAAATTTCTGAGGGTAAGAAACCAACATTTACTCCTCCACCTTTACCGAAGATAGACAATTCTCTTCCAAAGGTTTCAATTCTTGGGACAGGAGGGACGATTGCAAGCAGGATAGATTACAGAACTGGAGCCGTTCATCCAGCATTTTCAGCGGAAGAGCTGTATTCTGTCATACCCGAACTTGCCAAGTGCGCGCAGATAGAAACCGAGGCTGTCTTCAACATATACAGCGAAAATATGACCCCGTCCAACTGGACGAAGTTAGCTGAAGCATGTGTGAAAAAAGCTGCCAATGTTGATGGAATCGTCATAGGCCATGGCACAGACACGATGGCATATACAGCAGCTGCTCTGAGCTTTGCTTTGCATGGCATCGGGATTCCAGTCGTGCTTGTTGGCTCCCAAAGGTCTACGGACAGACCTTCTTCCGATGCAGCCATCAACATGATTTCTGCCGTTACTTTTGCAGTTAGATCGCCAGTTTCAGGGGTCTACGTTGCCATGCATGCAGGCACCGATGATGGCAGCGTCGCTGTACATCTAGGCACGAAAGTGCGCAAGAACCATACGAGCAGGAGAGACGCCTTCGAATCAGTGAACATTTCACCCGTAGCTTATGTTAAAGATCAAAAGATAGAACTCAAAGCGAAACTTCCTGCAAGGAAAGGTGCTAAATTCGAAGCAAGGACAAAGTTTGAGGAGAAAGTCGCTCTTGTCAAGTTCTATCCAGGCTTTGACCCCTTATTGATAGATGCGCTTGTGAAAAACGGATACAAGGGGATCGTTCTAGAAGGGACAGGCCTGGGTCATGTAAGCACAAAATGCTATGACGCAATCCAGAAAGCAACTTCCAATGAAATACTTGTTGCAATGACGTCTCAATGCATCTGGGGAAGAGTTAGGATGACCGTATACTCAACGGGCAGGGAACTCCTCAACCTCGGAGTAATACCGCTTGCTGACATGCTCCCAGAAACTGCCTTGGTGAAGATGATGTGGGTTCTGGCGAATTTCAAGTATGGCGAGCAGAAGTCGATGCTGCAGAGGAACATTTCTGGCGAGATTAATGAGCGGTCTCCGCTCGTGAGGCGACCTGCTTAGTGTCAATAGAGCCATCGAAGATAAACCTCAAGGTAGGACTAGAGATTCATCAGCAGTTAGCGAGCTCGACGAAACTCTTCTGCCGCTGCACAAACTTTGCCTCTGAAGATATGCCGATAGAATTCGTAAGGAGGCTCAGACCAACGCAGAGCGAGCTGGGGCAAATAGACCCTGCCGCGTTATTCGAATTTCAGAAGGCTCGCATGATAAAATACAAA
>JACPBJ010000197.1 GCA_016180375.1 Nitrososphaerota archaeon
AGGAACCCCTGCTCTGTACGCAATTGCAAGACCATCAGCGGTGGAAGAATGCCCATAAGTTGCAAAGCTATACAATCTTCCGGGCCCTCCTGTAGCTATGATTCCTGCTTTCGCGTTGATTGTATGGAAATTCCCAGTCTTCATTTCAATTGCAGTCAGTCCTCTAAACTTCCCATCTTCTTTGAGTAGAGAAGTTACGAACCACTCCTGCAGAAATTCTATATTGCTATATTTCAAAGCAGTGTCATAAAGTGTCTGCATCTCAAAGAAGCCTACCTTGTCGCTAGCGAAGACCGCTCTCGGAAAACTGTATCCTCCAAACGCTCTCTGAGCTATTTTTCCATCTTCATATCTGGACCACGGCATTCCCCAGTGCTCCAATTGATAGATTTCATTCGGAATCATTTCGCATAATCTTTGTACAGCATCCTGATCGGCTAGAAAGTCGCTGCCTTTGATAGTGTCATACACATGTGATTCTACAGAATCTCCCTTTTCTGGATAAAGGGCTGCAGCCGTGCCTCCTTCTGCTGAAACTGAATGCGATCGCATTGCTTGAACTTTAGTCACTACAGCGATCCTGAGCTTTCCGTTGGATGCTTTAGATGCTTCTATGGCTGCCCTTAAGCCTGCTATACCGGAGCCTACTATTGCTATGTCGTAGGAAAGAGAATCCAACTGCTTTGACTATAGCAACATAGTATATGGGCTTAGCTAGACTGCAATTATGCAGAATCACCAGCTCAGCAAGCTAAAGCTTAGAAGCCAAAAGACAGTAATATCGAACCAAAAGTATCTCCTCCTACACCACAAAGTCTTCCAGATTTGCTCAGGGATCAACTTGCCAAAATCAAACAAGAGGTAAAGATGGTCAAACAGGGACTGGATTATGGAGATATCGATCTCATTCGAGAAGGGCTGGAAGAAGTAGGACGCATGATTGCCACAACACCGTGCCAGAAGAAACTAAAGACTCTGCAAAGGCGTTAGATGCTCTGGCAGCAGACCTTCTAAAATTATGGGGTGAAAGAAATTTTGCGGGTTATAGGCTCATTACCCCGAACTTGAAAAAGCTAGGGAAGCTCTAGTAGCAGACGTTGATAACTGGATCAACACAGGGTCGCCAGCCCTGATCGCGTCATTTGGTGAGTTAGTGCCTGAAAGCGAGATTCTTCTGAAAAGGATATTAGGATGGAAACGCTAGTAGGACGCATGACAGTAAACAATCTAAGGTTACTGTCTATTTCTCTTATAGTGATGCTAGTTGCAAGTTCCTTATTCTTAGCAATTCCAATTATACCTAAGGTCTTTGCCCAGAGGCAAATACCAGGGGCGAATTGGGAATACGCGAATTATAACTCCCAAGCAACCAATTTCAACCCGCAGACAGAGATAACAAAAGCTAACGTGCGTCTGCTAGAGCTGAAGTGGATGTATCCAATACCACAAATATCAGCCGGAGGTGGAGCGGTGAATGTTGGTGAAGGATTTTTTGGTCTAAAAATTCTTGAAGGTTCGACCACACCTCCAATAGTAGTAGACGGTGTTATCTACATAGCTACGAACTATTATCTAATAATAGCCCTCGAAGCCTCTACGGGCAAAGTAATTTGGACTTACCAATACAAAGCTGATGTTCCCGAAGCACAGAAGAAACTACCCATAGGAGGTGCTGTTGGCCACTTGCATGCGTTATACTACATAGATGGAAACCTTGTCTTCCCTGGTGTAAAATGCGATATCATCGCATTAGGCACGGGCCGTCTTAGTGTAGTTCGCCAGATTTCATGGAGTATAGATGATTATTGCAGTGATATACCAGGAAATGCAGGATTCTATGGTGCTTTGTTCAGTTACCCTCCAGTCTTGTACAAAAAGGAGAATACTCTGATTGTGGTTCCTGCTGTTGTTGACGGGATGACAGGCAGAGGATTTGTCGCTGGCTATGATATTACTACAAGGCAGCTAAAATGGAGGTTCTTTACGGCACCGCCAGCTGGAGGCGACCCTGATTGGGC
>JACPBJ010000198.1 GCA_016180375.1 Nitrososphaerota archaeon
TTTTGATTCCTGGTGCCATCTCCGCCCGCGTCATAACCCGCTACAATGCGCATTTGGCCTGGATCGCAACCGCTGGAGGGGTGTATTATTCTTCCTCCAATACGTTCTCCATTCGCGCCTTCCAGACTAATCTCAAGCCCTGTCCTTGCTCCAAGTTCGTTCAAATAATCGCGGGCTGCTTGGGGCATTCAAGTCAGTATTCATAGGTTCGTGAGGTTCTAACCTCTTTATTCTTAAATCCGGCTGTTCAGCCAAGCTTTCAATCGCTCTCCTTAAACTCCAGCCAGGTATTTCGTATTTCCTGCATATTTCTGCAACAGCAGCGAATTCTTCGCCTCTGATGTATTGTCGTACAAGTTCCAGTTCATCTTCAATTGCCATTTAAACCATCATCTCTTGTATTATTTTGCCTGCATGCCTGATTCAATAACATATGTAAGCAGTTCATCGTCCAGCCTTCCTGCCAAATCAAGCAGGTAAGGAAGTTCTTTTTGGCGCAATTTTAAAGCGTCAATAGTAACCAACCTCCATAAAATAGGCCCAAGGTAGCTAGGACCAAGCGCAAATAGTTTTCCCTCACTTATCTGGGCATAAAGTTCATCGCTTCTACTTAGTGTAAAGTGTGGATGCTCAGAGTTTACTAATACTTCCAGCCCTTCTTCTATGCCAGCGGCAAGCGCACTTCTCGCTTCTTCCAACCTTTTACTGTAATCCTGAACTATCCCCATCTTTACCTCCCCAATCATATCATTTCTATTAATCCATGACAAAGCATCCTATCCAGGCTTAAGCAAAGGCGGATGCTGGTGCACTCTCAGGAGGTAAGCTTCACTCCCGCCTGCTACAGTAATCCCCTCTGCGTATATCTGTCCTGACGGGTGAACCCTTCCGATTACAGTTACATCCCTTCCAAGATTCTGTGCTTCAATCAGTGCGTGTACGAGCCTGTTTTGGTCGGCGGGGTATGTGGCGGCGAATTCTTCTGACACAACCCTGAGCTCGTTTGGAGGCACAATGCCGTTATTCTGTACATATGTGCCAACAACAACTGCGGCGCTTCTGTTTGTTTTAGGGTCTAAAAGCCTGAAACGCTTAGGAGCACTAACAGGTCCTGTTGCTTGTCCGCTTATGCGGCCGCTTAATGGAAGCCCCATCGCGTTTCCTTCAAGGCGCGCATCAAGGTCAAGATTCGCTTTCATGTCTTCTGTATTGGGTGTGGATGAGAGCTGTCCTGAAACAATAACTGCGCGATCTACGTAGTGCTGAAGGTTACCCAAATCAGCCCTGTATACTGTCGCGCCACTTGGTCTGACCGCATACCAAAATTCCTCAACTGCATGACCTTCTAGTGTATGGTGCAGAATATGGACGTAAGATGTATCTGTTGCCTGTAAAGGCAGGAGATTTCTCGTTAATTCTGATGCGAAGACAAAGCCATCCTCAGCCAACTTGCGCGCATGTTCCCTTGTTCTGTGCGTGTCTAATTTATCAAGTAGCTGATAAAATTCAAGTGACGCCGCAATTATGAACGCCACACCCCCCAAAGCCGCGCCAATCATGGCAGGTTTCCATATTTGAGCGTAGAACTCTGCGCCGATTAGAGGCTCTGAAAGAGGCTGAATAAAGGCGGCAGTCGCTAATGCAGTCAATGCAGCAGATCCTGCTGCAACATATGCAAAGATTTTTGTTTTTAGGCCTTGATGCCTGTCTAAACGTTCTACGTGTTTCAAAAATGCCCCGTCTGAAGAGACTTGTGCGGGAAAATAGATGGAATCTCCCGGAGCCATGGCATCTACTAAGTTCTCCAATCGTGGAAATTGTGAAACTGTCAATGCGTTTGATGCCATTTTTTACCTCCAAGCGTAAATCTGAATTATTCATCGCGCCGCCCCAAAAATAGGCGCTTTAATCACCACTATGCAATAGTATTCCACTTGTTAATAAGTTTATCCCTTTTTTATGCCCTAAAACCACAAGATTTATATATACAAACGGAATAAGCATTCCAAACACGGAGT
>JACPBJ010000199.1 GCA_016180375.1 Nitrososphaerota archaeon
CGGATGAGCGGCACCGAGGCGCTCGTCCGGGTCTACGCCGAGGCCTCGAGCGACGGGATCCGTAGAGAGCGACATTGCTTTGGCGTACGGCAACATCTATGTAACCACATTCAATAACCCACAGTACAGCGGTGGTCAGGCTCCATTCCTGCCAGAAGTGAACGGCACCATCTTTGCAATAGATGCTGCAACGGGTGCAATAAAATGGAGGTACTTCGCACCGGATCTTCTACACAGAGGAGGAACGGTTGTAAGCGGTGGACTTGTCTATGTCAATCAGCTGAACGACGGCAATCTTTACGTTCTGGATGCACAGACTGGTCAGCTAGTCTTCAAGAAGTACTTCGGTAGCGGTCTGGGTGTACAACCTACTATCGGGTTCAACGCTGACGGCAAGCCTATGATAATGGTCATATTGGGAGGAAAGGTAACAGCGGGTTCAGGTGGTGTTGGACCTGGTGCCATCATGGCATATGGCCTGCCTGACAAACTCCCAGAGCCTCAGGTAATCACAAAGGAAGTTATCAAAGAAGTGCCCAAGGAAGTGATTAAAGAAGTCGTAAAGGAAGTACCCAAAGAAGTGATCAAAGAAGTACCGAAAGAAGTCATCAAGACGGTAACAGTTGAAAGTATTGGACCAGTAACATACGGTGCCATCGGTGTTGCAGTAGTTATGGCGGTAGTAGCAATCGTAGCACTAACGAGAAGAAAGACTGCTTAGCCCCTTTTGGGGCACCACTCATTTTTTATTGAGTACTACAGCCTCCAGCAACAGTTCTTTTAATGCATCAGTCTTGACATCATCTAATCTGTGAATCTTCACATGACGCAGTTTCTTTCCGGTTCCTTCAAGAAGACCATTAGGATCATTAAGTTCGGTTCCACGATAGAATTCTAGGTTTACATGATCCTTGTATGGGATAATAGCACAGACGCCTCCATTTTGAGAATAATGCGGGAAACCCCACTTAACCGCCTCCTCCATTGGAGAAGTTTCCAGAACAAGTTTCCTGAGCGCTCTAACCAATTCTTTGCTAGGAGGTTTTAGTTTTGCAACGAACGCATCAACTTCAGCATTATTTCTAGCCTTCATATCCCTCAACATAATTCTTCACAGGAGGCTTAAAACCCATGCGAACGGTTGCAAGCAGAAACATATTTCTGGTATGAAAGTATTCCTATTATGAAACCAATACTATTACCATATGGTAAAGCTCTCAAAGAAAGCTCTGAAAATCATCGAAGGAAAGAATTTTGCGCATTTGGCAACTCTGATGAAGGATGGCTCTCCTCAGGTGACTCCCATATGGGTGGATCATGATGGAGATTTCATACTCGTCAACACGGCTGAAGGCAGGCTCAAGCTCAGAAACGTCAGCAGAGATACCAGAGTTGCTATTTCTATTACAGACCAAAAAGATCCTTACACAATGGTAGCAATAAGAGGCAAGGCAGTTTCAATTACCACAAAAGGCGCGGACGAGCATATCGAAAAGCTCTCAATAAAGTATCTTGGAAGAAAATATCCTTGGAGAAGTCCGGGGCAGAAGAGGACAATAATTAAGATAAGACCTGAGCACGTACTTCAAGATTAACCGCATAAGCTTAAGTGCTTACCTCGGTCAGGCGATTGCATGGCAAGCGCCAAGGGCATCATTACGTTCATACTCTTAGCTTTTAGCGCGTTTGGCGTAACCTTCAGCGGGCCTCTGATTCTTCGCATTTATTCTGCTACCGACAAATTCTGGGATTTAGGACCTGTCGCGAATTTTATCGGTGGAGGGCTTGACATAATTGGGGGTTTTGCTCAGTTTATAATACTCGTCAATATGACGCGCAGCCGCTACTTCTCCGCAAATGCGAACAAGGAAAGAGCAAGAAAAACCTTCAGAGTCATGGCCATGGTAGGCATAATAGGTGTAATAGGCGATTTGCTTGGAGGTCTGCTAGGCATAGCGGCTCAGATAGGCATTTACGTTTCACTGATCAATCTGTACTCACTAAGACAGAAAGATTCTGCACCAGCAGAAGCCATTGGTACATCTTTATCTTCTAAGCCTTGAGCTAATGAAACGTTGCAGGCAAAGAAATCTTGAAGCATAAACCTGCATTTGCAAAGTTTCTAAAAGTGGAAAGGCATGAAGAGTGATCAGATAGCGCTGGCGCACACGGGCGAGCACATCTTCATGGGCAGCCTTCAAAAAATTGTACCAAATGTAATTGTGAAGAAGGTCGAGCAGACAGAAGACAGGAACAGCCTTTTTGTCGAGAGCGACACCCTAACCTGGTATCAGATACTGCAGGCAGAGAAACTTGCGAATTCGATAATCGCTGAAGGTAGGAATATCATGAAGCACTTCTTCCCCAACCTCGAAGAGGCAAGAAAGAAGTTTCCAAAGATGAGGGCTATGGAAGACAGGATTTCTGGGGAAGTTAGAGTAATCGAAGTCGATGGATATGATTATGCCGCATGTGCAAGAAACCATGCGAGCAATTCAAAGGAATGCGAACTCTTCTTGGTGACAAGTTTTTCCAAAGCCGAGGGAGGCGCATATGAGATACGCTTTGAAGTTGGCGAGAAGGCTAAGATTGCCGCTCTTGAACATTCTTCTTTGCTGATGAAAGTCGTCGCAACATTAGGTGCCTCTATTCCTACCATAGAAAAAACGGCGCTTAACCTGAAGGCGGAAGTTGAAGCGCTGAACAAAAAAATCAGAGAACTTACCGAAAAGGAAACATCAGCAATAAGCGCTGAAGAGATTAACGGAGCAAAACTCTACTCGAAGATCTTTGAAGGTCTGGAAACAAAAATCTTGATGGACAAGGCTGGCGAGTTGATCAAGAACGCAAGAAGTGTAGTCATCTTTGCAAATAAAACAGATAGAGTTTTCATTCTTCTGGCCAAGAGTTCCGATCTAAAATTCAACTCTGCAGAAATACTAAGAGACATTCTATCTTCTTTTGGAGGAAAGGGCGGCGGCAAAGAAGAATTCGCGTCTGGAAGCGTTGAATTCCCTAAGCTTGAAGCGGCCCTTTTAGCGTTGAAAGAGCGAGTCATATCATCTTTATAGCCCGTATCACCATAATGATGATTA
>JACPBJ010000195.1 GCA_016180375.1 Nitrososphaerota archaeon
AGGTACATAGTCGCATAGACTTTTTGGTAAATCTTCATGAATACAGGGGGAACAGAATTCCCATCCTTCGAAGTTACTAGGTTCTGAATTTCTTCACTCTCACCCCTAAGTGTGGCTGAGCCCGCAAGAGAGAGTTTCGCAACCGGGGGTTGGGTTTCTACCTCTATGTCAAACCTGAGCGCCAACGATCCTTCATTCCTATCAATCTCCGCGAGCGATGCATTGACATCAAATGTTACGTCAGAATCCTTCTCACTCTTCGAAAGACTTGCACAATTGACCCTTTTTACGATGACTTCGACTTCAACCATGACTTACCCAAAACCCGAGTCCAGATGCTCTATCGATGGGCGCCAATTAAGCTAGGCGGAGTCCCGCTATGTATTTACAATCAGTATCTGCAAGCTGGAGGACGACTAGGGGTATGTACCCAGATTTCTTGAAGGGTTTCCTAGCTCACTTTCCGAACAGCTGAACACCCCTTAGAATCCAAGGGGAAGGTGCATCCAAGCCGAGAGAGTCGAAGAGCAGATAGATAACCTCGAAGCTTTTTCTGTAGATTTCAACCGCGAGCTTCGTAACTAAGCGTTGATCCAAGCTCCCAAGGTCCTCGAAAGAGCTGAAAATTGGGCTTTCAACCTCGGCATCTCCCTCCAGTTCAGCCCTTTGTACAGCTGGGAATGTCTCCAGGAACAGGCTATACCTGAGTTTGAACTTCGTGCCTGTCCTTTTGACTTCCTTTAGCTCGGCATTAAGGTCAAAGCTCGCCTTTGGCGATTTTTCATTACCCAAGGCTAGTCTCGCTACACGGATCCTCCTGACGCTGGCTTCGACTTGCATCGGCAATATCTCCTGTATGCCATGCTGCTTGTCAAGCGACGGCTCAATGATTCCTTGCTGCTCTTGCGGTCTTAGCGTTTGCACAGCATGTTGCCTGTTAAACCACAAGATAAGGAATGTCAGCCTTTTTGCAAAATATCCTTACCTACTCTTTCCAGACTTGGCAAATAACAGAACCTCCTTTGATGCCTTCTGACCGATTAAAAATCGAGCCGAGAGGCCTTAGGTGCTCCCGACGATGCTGCCTGTTCCAAGGAGATAGACAGGCACACGGCTGTTGGACAATATCCTCTCGAAAGCAGCGCCTGAACCGAGTAAGCCTGTAGGCCTACTCGAATGGTTTGTCTCACTCCGGAGAGTTCAGATAAGGCAAATAAGAAATCTATACGAGGAGATGCACTAAAGTCTCGGCAAGGCACTTCTCCGAATTCTGTCTTTAGAGCGGATATGAGGTCTCGACAAGAATGATTGAAAGCCACACTTCTCAGGGCTGGGAGCTTATTTATGCCCATCTTGGCGCAAAGATTGTGGTAAAGCTAGCTTTATAGCTACTCTAACGCTAAAAAGAAGGGAAGAAGCTGCAGTCCTTAATTGCAGCTTATAGTTTCTGTTCCTGTCTTCACTAGCATCGCAGGCTGTTGGCCGTTGACTAACAGACTGCCAGAGAAGGTGAAGCCTGGACTCGGAAGATTCAGTATGGAGATATCTGCTCGGAATCCGCTCCCTGAGAGCATTATGAGGAGCGAACCAGTTTGTTGATTATAGCTCCACGTGCCCGTAACCGAACCTGATGCACTGGGTTGAGTTGCCGAGAAGGTTCCCTCTAGTGTTCCCAGGACGATGCCATTCCTCTCTTGCATAGGTGTACTGCCCGTTATGCTGAAACTCCAAGTACCTATAGGGTCCGTAATCTGTGGTGGACGAACAACATCGCCACTTATTGTAGTCAGAGATAGATTGCACGGGGAGGCTTCAGCCACGTATGGGACGTATATCAGTAGCATTGCCATCCATGCAATGGCGGCCAAGCTACCGACGATCTTCCGATTTCTCAGTTTCTTTATGGCCTTCATAAACGATACTGGGACTGACCCTAGTCATACGGTTTTTTTCCTGTTTTTCTAAAATGTTACCTATGATTATTGATTTCGGCAAAACTGG
>JACPBJ010000003.1 GCA_016180375.1 Nitrososphaerota archaeon
ACTCAAGAACGAAGCTCATCAGAAGGCCAGAGAGGTTATCATACGCTGCGCTTCAAATCTGAAGAGCTTGATCATCCGGTTTAGCGTAGCTGCTAAACTCACTGAGGTCTGTTTAGATCCTGGAGGCGGTAAAACCACTCTTCTTGGACTTCCCCCCAATGCCAAATGCCAAGTTACGTTATCATCTCCGAAAAGTAATGCCTTTTATATGCCACATTCAAATGGAATTCCGGATATGGAGATGGTAGTAATACGATGTCAAGTAAGTTCACAACGGTACGTTTGGCCGTTGCAGGGGAACACTTCGAGATTCTGGTAAATCCCGAGAACGCTTTAAGTTACAAACTCGGAAGGAAGATCGAAATCTCTCAGGTATTGGGCGTCGAGGAGATTTATTCTGATTCGAACAAGGGTCTGAGAGTTTCTGCCAGAGGCACAAGATGGTAGATGATAAGAAGAAACAAATAATCAGCATGATCGCAAAGAGTTTCGTTGATCCGAGAACTATGCTTCCTCATCCTCCATTGAGGATAGAGCAGGCTTTGCAGGACGCTAAAGTTGTAATTTACCCATTTAGAGATGTAAATGAGCAGGCAAAGAAGGTCATCGATGCCATCAGGATAATTCTGCCTTTGAAATCTGAGAAGCAGAAGTTCAAGATAGTCGTTCCTCCTCAATTTGCCCCTCAGTCAATAGGAGCATTGAAGAGCTTTGGAGACATTCAGAAGGAGGAGTGGGGAGCAGACGGTTCATTAACTGCGATTATCGAGATTCCGGCGGGTGTAAGAACCGCTTTGCTTGAGAGGCTGGGCTCCGTTAGCAAGGGAGCCGCGCAAGTTGTTGAGGTTAAGTGAATAATATGCCAGATGTAAAAAGAAGGTACGTAATTCCGGGCGAAGTGGTTGCTGAAGGTAACCATCGCCCGATAGCGAATGTGTTGCGCGTAGGAGAGAAATTCTACAGCACAAGAGTAGGTATGGCTGAGGTTGGACACGAAGGCGTTCGCGTCATCCCGCTTTCGGGCCCGTACATACCAAGAGTGGATGACCTAGTCGTAGGGAAAGTTGTAGACTATTCCGCTTTTGCGTGGGAAGTCGATATCAACTCCTGCTTCTTCGCCTTCCTTCCGGCTCAAAGCGTCTTTGGGCGAGACTTTTCTCCAGCCGAGGATACTCTTACGAGCAAGTTCGCCATAGGCGATATTCTTGCTGCCAGAGTCATAGCCTTTGACAGGACGCGAGACCCTCTGCTGGGCATAGCTGGTCCCGGTCTGGGAAGAATCCCCAGAGGCGAAACCGTTAAGATCACTCCCACAAAGGTGCCAAGGCTGATAGGAAAGAGAGGATCGATGATCAGAACCATTGAAATGGCAACAAACTGCAGACTAACGATAGGGCAGAACGGCGTGGTTGTAGTTAACGGAGCTCCGGAAGGAGTAGTCATGTCTATAAAGGCTATAAAGCTCGTGGAAGAGGAAGCTCACTCAGCAGACCTAACACAGAAAGTGCAAACTTTGCTGATGGTTCCTGCAGGTGCACAAGCATGACAGCATTAATTAACGAACAAGGATTAAGACACGATGGTAGAAGGATAGAGGATCTGAGGCCGATAAAGATCGAAGTCGGCATATTGAAGAATGCAAATGGTTCAGCCTATATCGAATTCGGCAAGAACAAGATCATAGCGGCGGTTTATGGTCCAAAAGAAGTTCATCCAAAGCACATGGCCTTGCCTGACAGGGCAGTGCTCAGATGCAGATACCACATGTCTCCTTTCTCGACCGATACTAGAAAGAACCCTGCACCTTCGAGAAGAGAAATCGAGATTTCGAAGGTTGTCAGAGAAGCGCTTGAACCTGCCATAATGATAAATGATTATCCAAGAACTGCAATAGATGTTTTCCTTGAAGTCCTGCAGTCAGACGGAGGCTCTAGATGCGCAGGAATCAACGCAGCTTCGGTTGCGCTCGCCGATGCTGGGATTAACATGAGAGACCTTGTTTCCGCGTGTGCTGCTGGGAAAGTTGGTGGTCAAGTCGTCTTGGATCTTGATGATACGGAGGACAAGGAGGGCCAGGCAGACGTACCAGTGGCTATAATGCCTAACTTCGACCAAGTTACTCTATTCCAGCTAGATGGAATACTGACTCAAGAGGAATTCAAGAAAGCCTTTGGATTTGCCCTTGGTGGTTGCAGAAAACTCTACCAGCTCCAGAAGGAAGCTCTTATGAAGAAATACTTCGGGCATGGTGAGCCTATAGTGGAGGAGAATGAATAATGGCAGCAGTAAAGAAATCACTTGTAGTCGAGGCGCTACGAAGAAGCCAGATGACCGAGCTTCTTGCAAAGGGGAAGAGGCTCGACGGCAGGGGTCCTTTGGACTACAGGCCGATAAGAATAGAGACAGGCGTAATTTCGAAGGCCAGTGGTTCTGCAAGAGTAATCATTGGCAATACTGAAGTCATAGCAGGGGTTAAGGTTGAAACTGGAACACCATTCCCAGACACACCAGACCAAGGACTGCTTGTTGTCAATGCTGAGGTGCTTCCACTCGCATCGCCTTATGCTGAACCAGGTCCTCCCGATGAGGATGCTATAGAACTTGCCAGAGTGGTCGATCGAGGAATCAGAGAATCTCAGATGATCGATGTTTCAAAACTTGTGATAAAGGAAGGAGAGAAAGTGTACGCAGTATTTGTAGATGTTAGCGTGCTAAACGTAGATGGCAATCTGTTTGACACGACTTCATATGCTGTAGTATCTGCTTTACTGACTGCAAAATACAAGCGTCACGAGATTGTGGATGGCAAGTTAAAGCAGTTAGAGGATACAGAGCCTCTACCGTTGAAGACCATTCCTACGTCAGTTACTATGGCCAAAATAGGCGACACAGTAGTAGTCGATCCTACCGACGAGGAAGAAGCTGTCATGGATGCAAGGCTGACCATAACCACGGACTCCAATGGAAACATTTGTGCAGGGCAGAAGGGAAATGCAGGAACATTCAGCTTCGAACAAATGCAGAGCGCAGCAGATATATCAAGAATGAAGGGAGAAGAAAACAGGAAGGTAATCAGGGAGGTTACAGGATTTGCCAACTAAACAAGAAAGTCTGAAAGGTTTAGGAGCAAAATTCGGAGGGACAGTTAGGAAGAGGTACGCTAGGGTCTTCAGGAAGCAAAAGGCCAAGAGAGCTTGTCCATCATGCGGCTCGCTGAAGTTCAGAAGAATTGCCGCAGGAATCTGGAAATGTGGGATTTGTTCGTTCAAAGTCGCTGATGGAGCATATGCCACGACGACGGTCTGATGGCATCCTAGAGTACTGCGAAGCAGAGCTAACTTTCAAGGCCGAACAACGGATAGCGAAATCCATCAAAGAATCTCTACTGCCTGAAGTTAAGAAGGACAAAGCAAAGATATCTGCAACTAAGGACGGGTTCAAGATAACCTTCAGAAATCCTGAAGTCGGCAGGATGAGGGCACTTGTCGGAAGCTATCTTCGCCTTATTGGAAGCATAATGAAGGTATTGCAGGAGCAGTAAAGGCTTATCTACAAAGATTTGTTCAAGTTTAAACTGGCGTAAGTCATGAGTACTCAGGAAATACCACCTTGGCTCAGAGAGCAGCTAGCAAGGTTTGAGCAGCTGCAGCAGAGTCTTCAAGCAATTCTTGCTCAGAAGCAGCAGGTCGAGTTCGAGCAATCTGAAGATGAGAAAGCCCTTGCAGAATTGAAGAAACTCGGACCTGATGGAGTCGTATACAAATCAGCAGGCTCTCTTTTGGTGAAGGCGAACAAGGAAGAGCTCCAGAAGGAGATAGAAGAGAGGAGAGACCTTTCCAATACTAGGCTTGCAGTTCTGGCCAAGCAGGAGCAGAGAGTAAGGGAGAGCGTCAAGGAACTCCAGTCGAAAATCGACGAAGCTGTAAGGGCGAGACAGCAGCCAACGGGATCTTAATTGCTCGAGGCAGAGCCTCGGAGCCTTCAGTATCTGAAGGTTGAACCATCTTCATCGATTGGGATAATATGCCACAGGCATGCAGATGTCGATGCATACACCGCAGCTTTCGGTCTTTCAGAACTTCTGATGAAACTCAATGCAGAACTCAAGATAAAGATCTACGCGCCTGACGGGCTTGGTCTATTAGCCAAGAAGGTTCAAGACGCTATCTATGCAGAAGTTTCTGAAGTTTTCGCGCCATCTGAAGTGAAGAGGTTCTACGTTGTTGATACTGGGCACGCATCTCTGCTCAAAGAAGCATTGGATTACCTGAAAGCATCAAACGCTAAAGTCGTTTTCATAGACGATCATCCTCCAAACGATTCGACAAAAGAAATAGCTCTGGCAAGAATTGTCGATGAAAAGGCATCCTCAACGGCTGAAGTGGTTTACGAGCTCTTCAAGGAAGCAAGCATCATTCCAACCCCGCAGACAAGCTTTGCTCTTCTTACTGGTATATTGGCCGATTCCCAGAATCTCAGACTTGCGAGGCTCCGAACTCTGGGGAATGTCGTTGAGCTATGTAAATTGGGTGCAGACCTCCAGGAGGCAAGGGAACTGCTTTGGCTGCCCAGAGAGAGGTCAGAGGTAATTGCAAGGCTCAAAGGTTCACAGAGGCTGACCATATACAAAGTAGGTGAGTGGGTGCTAGCATCTACTCTGATAGGCTCGTTTCATGCTTCAGTCGCCAGAGCTCTTGTGGAGCTTGGCGCCGATGTTGCTATTGCGGTTGGAGAGCACGAAGAAGAAACGCGCTGTTGTTTGAGAGCAACCCAGCACTTTTACAAGCAGACAGGTCTGCATCTTGGAACTGAAATAGCCGCAAAGGTTGCTGAGGCTCATAATGGTGTAGGAGGGGGACACCCAACAGCCGCTTCACTGACTGCAAAGATTTCGGAAGAAGATTTGCAAAACATTCTAAGAGATGAGATAGCAAAGCGGTTGGGAGCAAAGGCAGCAGAGGTCGATTAGGTATTACTATTTTTTTGGTAGATACCAATAAAGTTTAATAAGATAAAATCAGCGTTCAAGCCATATGCAGTCAATCGCAAAACCTACCAGAACAGGTAAGATAGCGGGCGCTGCAATATTTGGCGCTCTGGCGTGGTTCCTTGCAGTCCCTCCAATCTTCAAGATACCTTTCCCCCCTCTGATCTATCTAACGTTTGATTTTGCAGAGATTCCTGTAATGTTCTCCTTTTTGGTCTTCGGTCCTGCAGCTGGAATCATCTCATCATTGGTTCTATGGGGAACTTTGAACTTCGTTGGTAGCACAGGAACCTTCGGCGCGACGATGAAATTCATAGCAGTAGCATCGTCTGCAATAGGCCTGTGGATAGGTATCACGCTTTACTCGAAGATAACTAGCAGGATGGGTCTGAAGGGCGCCCTCTCGGCTGGATTCGCCTTTGCCATGATCGCTAGAGTTGCAATAATGACCGTAGCCAATTACGTGGCACTCTTGATAATCGCGCCAGACTTTCTGGGATTTGCCGTAGACCTTCTTGCCAAAGCAGGCATCGTTAATGCTTCATCTCCTGTTTCAGGGCTTGTAGCAATTCTGCTGATAACCGGCATCTACAATGTCATCCACACATTCCTCTCACTGATTCCGTCTTTCTTCCTTTCAACAATTCCATCAGCATCAGTTGCCTTCAGAAACATGGGCAAGCCTTGGATAATCAGAATACAGGCAAAACAGCAGAATTCCTAGACGCTCCGCAAAGAGCCGTGTCACATAGGCAGGAAGGCCTGTAGATGGAACCAGCGCTAAAGGTAGAGGGCTATACATTCTCTTACCTCGGTTCAGACGCCCCTGCTCTAGATGGCATCAGCCTAGATATAGCAAAAGGCGAGATAGCCGTGCTTGCGGGGCGTTCAGGCTGCGGGAAATCCACACTGCTGAAATCAATCGTTGGCCTAATACCACATATGTATTCGGGAAGCTGGAGCGGGAAGGTAATTGTTGATGGAGTAAATGTTGCCTCGGCAAAAATATCTGACATGGCCAAGAAGGTCGGGTTCGTTTTTCAGAACCCGGAAAATCAGATCTTCATGTTTTCTGTTGAGCGCGATGTTGCTTTTGGACTAGAAAATCTGGGGCTTCCAAGAAAGGAAATTCGGGAAAGAGTCGACTGGGCACTTTCCCTTCTAGGGATCCAAAAACTCGCGTACATTGCTCCACACGAACTCTCAGACGGACAGAAACAGAGAACGGCGATTGCCGGAGTGATAGCGATGAAGCCCAGCATCCTGATACTTGACGAGCCAACCTCCCTGCTAGATCCTTATACCGCGCATGAAGTCATTGACATCGTGAAGAACCTCAACAAGACTCTCGGAATTACTGTGATAATAGTGGAGCACAGGCTTGACATCATTTCCAGCATAGCATCGAGAATCGTGATAATGGACTCTGGCAGGATTGTTGCTAACGATACTCCAAAAAGAGTCTATAGTAACGATGAAGCTCTCCGAATTGTAGGCCCCCCTCTGATGGCTGCTCTGCATAGAGAACTTGGGAACGTGTCTGAGCCTCCCCTTTCCGTCGCAGAAATGGTTTCAGCATTGAAGATCAAATATGATTGAATTCGAGAATGTGTCATTCAAGCATCAGAATGGTGTAACGGCGCTTAGAAATATCAACCTAAAGATCGAAAAGGGTACTCTAACTGCGATAGTTGGAGAGAACGGAGCAGGCAAAACTACCCTTGTAAGGCACATCAACGGTCTGCTCAAACCTGCTGAAGGAGCGGTAAGAGTATTCGGTATCAACACAAAACAGCAAAGCGTAGCGCAGCTCTCAAAAAAAGTTGGAATAGCATTCCAGAACCCCGATAACCAGCTCTTTTCTGACACCGTCACTAACGAGACCTTGTTTGGGCTAAAGAATTTCGGAATGAGCGAAAAGGAGCAGGCTGAGCGCCTTGAATGGGCTCTAAACTTCTTCGACCTTGCCAGATATAGAGACGTTTCTCCAATGCTCCTTAGTGGAGGAGAAAAAAAGCGCCTGTGCTTTGCATCAGTGCTTTCTTGGGATCCTGACGTGCTCATACTCGACGAGCCTACCGTAGGGCAGGATTACTATCACAAAGAGAAGATCACTTCGATGATAATGGATCTTCTCTCCAAAGGCAAAACAGCAATCATAGTTTCGCATGATCTTGAGTTCCTCTGGCCTCTACAACCTAGAACCCTAGTCATGGCTCAGGGACAGATTATTGCAGATGGTGCTATGGCAAACGTATTATCTGATGATGAAACGATAAAACGCGCGAACCTTGTCAGGCCTCAGTTACTCGAACTTGCTATTGAGCTGCATCTTCATCCTCGAGTACTTAGCAATGTAAAGGAAGCCGCTAAACTAATCCTTGTAAGATCGGTAGGTGCAAGATGATGTACTGGGTCGCAGGAGGATTCATTTACAGAAGGGTTGATTCGTTTTTCCATAGACTCGACGCCAGGGTCAAACTGCTGCTAACATCTGAGCTTGTAGCGCTATCACTTCTTTCTTTCTCTCCTCCTGAATTAATCGTCACAATGGGCACAACATTTGCGGTTGCATCTCTCTCGCACACGCTACGGAGGATGGGCAAGACTCTAGCATTCTCCGCTGGATTCGCAATAACAATATTCGTCATCGACATACTTGTGGGCTATTCCATCATAGATGCGCTCGTCTATTCGCTCAGGTTTGTTGCCATAGTGGGCTCAACTTCAATATTCTTCCTGACAACATCGCCAGATGAGCTTGAGCACGTTATGAGGTGGTTCCGCTTGCCCAGAGACCTGATATTCGCCTATGTAACCGCTGTCAGATTCGTTCCCGTTCTGCTGTTGGATGCCCTGCAAATAATGGACGCGCAAAAGTCCAGAGGACTCGAACTAGAGAGAGGGAACATATTCAAGAGGGTAAGGAACTTTTCGCCAGTGCTAATTCCTCTTGTTGTCAATGCTGTCGTAAGGAGCGGTGAGCTTGCCGAGGCAATGGAGGTTAGAGCTTACGGAGCAGTTGAAAAGCCAACGATGCTGTATTCTCCCCTGCTTAGAACGATGGATAAGATTGCTGCCATACTAAGCATAACACTATTCTTGCCTACGCTTTACTACTTCCTGTTCTTAGTGTAGATATGATGCAGAGGCGAATTAGAATAGTTGCCGATGAAAGGGAGAAGGCTAGCGGAGTTCCCGACGTTCTTAACGAACTTGGATTCAGGGTTGAGTTCGCTCAACTGCAGGTTGGAGATTACGTTTTGTCGCATAGAACCGCAATAGAAAGAAAGAGCCTTGGCGACTTTGTTTCTTCGATTTATGATGGAAGGATATTCAAGCAGGTTTCCGAGTTATCGTCCAAATTTCCTAGACCAATTCTGCTCGTTGAAGGGAATGTTGCTGATGATGAGAAGGTTGCGGAGAATCCGACGATATTCTATGGGGCATTGGCTTCTCTGATAACTGCTTATGGAGTTTTTACAATTTTTACTGACAACCATCTTAATTCTGCTCTGGCTATCAAATTGCTGATGGAGCACCTTGCCGATGAAAGAGGTAAAGGCCCTCTTATTACGAAGCCCATCAAATCAGAAGAGCCTTCTCTCCAGCAGCTGTATCTAGTTTCGGCTTTGCCTGGCATAGGTATGAAACTTGCCAGAAGGTTGCTGGAGACTTTCAAGACTCCGAAGGCTATTCTCAATGCATCAATTCCAGAACTGGCAAAAGTTGAGGGCGTCGGAAGGGCTAAAGCAGTAAAAATAAAGAAGGTTTTGGAAGAGAGGTTTGCCGAGGCTAGTGAAGAAGCCTCCCAGGCCAAGCTATTAGAGTAGATCTAATGGACTTCTATTGACGATTCTTTGAAACCTAATTGTACAAGTATTTCTTTTACTCTGTCTCTGAAATCGCCTTGAAGCATTATGTAACCCTCTTTCACAGTTCCTCCTGTTGAAAGTCTGCTCTTTAGCTCCTTTGCGATGCTCTTCATATCATGCACTTTTGGATTGAGACCAAGCACAAGAGTAACAGGCTTGCTGAACCTTCGCATTTCAGACCTTATTGTTATGGTTGCTTCTTCTTTCTCAAGCTCCTTCAGTACTTCGTCTATGGAGTCTGACATCCTGCCATCGCAGGTTCTTGCAAAGTTGATATAATTGTTTATGGTAGCTTGCCATTGAAATTCTAATGGACAGGTATCTGATCGAGTCTCTCCACACCGATAAAGAATGCCGGCAGGCGGTTAAGGCGGTCTATGCTATGGGATACCTGAATAACTTTGATTGGGGCTGTAAGGTAGGAGTTCACAAGGGCTGGGTGATAATCGAAGCAGATAGCGAGTCTGAGGCCGTGCTAGTAGTTCCCCCTTTCTTGCGCAGCAGAGCGATGGCTGTCAAGTTAGTCAAATTCGAACCCGAGCAAGTCAATGCGATGCACGAAACGTAGCCAATTATACAACAAGGTATGATTGTCCCACTCCAACTATAGTAGGACGGTGCTTGTTAGCCACTGTAACTTCAAAGCCAAAGTTCTCCAGAGAAAGCTTGGTGTTGCAACCTCTACACCTATCTCTAAAAGACCTGAGGACTTCTTTGGGGCTCCTTATTTCATTACCTCTGTAAAGCACGAAGGTGCAATTATCGCATATTAATTCAAATGGCATTGCAATAGGCAGTTTGCTGCAGGGTATATCGCTGTCTGGGTGTGATATGATGTATAATGTGGACGATCTGATTTGAGCTAAGATTCGCATAAATATTTTGGGAATCAAGGTAAACTGATGGCCAGTAACATCGCATCCATCCTGTCAAGAATGAAGACAGCTGTTATTGTCGGACTGTCAAGAGACCCTGCAAAATACAGTCATGTGGTTGCGCAATACTTGAAGGAGAAGGGCATAGAGGTAATTCCTGTAAATCCAACTGCTGATCAGATCATGGGGCTTGAGTCGCATCCATCGTTATCTGCAATCCCAGATCAAACAAAGAAGAAAATTGACGTTGTTGATATCTTCAGAAGGCCTGAGGATGTTCCTCCAATAGTTGATGAAGCGATAGCATTGAAGAAATTCTCCAATAGGCCCATAGTGGTTTGGATGCAGCTTGGAATCGTAAAT